>CAYXEY010000203.1:0-8661 GCA_964464105.1 uncultured Planctomycetaceae bacterium | reverse complement strand
AACAGCGTTAAATCATGCAATGCTCTGCAAAGCAGTGCGCGGTCTCGCGGCCGGCTGGCGAGTAAGGACGCCGGCCGGCCGCTCGCTTTCAGGCCACAAATAGGGAGGTTTTGCTCATGCCGAAGCAAAAAGAGCTGCCTGGGTTTGCCGTTGTCGACGAGAATGGTCCGCAGTTCGTGGGTTTTTTCGACGACAAGGATTCCGCGCAAGCCGCTGCCGCGCTGGTGGCCAGCTACCAGCCGGTCAAGATTCACCCGATGTCGAAGAAGGCGCCGAAGGAGCCGAAGGCCCCCAAGCACCCGAAGACTGAGGTGTGATTCCAGCTGCGTCGACGTGCTGGTTGGACACTGCTCAACCCACAAATCTCGAGGATTCTCGCATGAACACGGAACTGCAGTACGGTTCGAACCAGATCAGTGCCAGGTCTGCCACCGAAGTTCAGGCACCCCGTTCAGTTCCTGAGGTTGAGTCCCTCCTCAGCCAGCAGAATCACCGCCTCGACCAGCTGCAGGGTGCGGTGAATGAGCTCGTCGAGCGGATCCAGCGAGTCATGCGGCAGGAGCCGACGCGAGAAATCTCCCATGCCGCCCCGGCTCCCGGCGAAAACTCCGTGAAAACGCCGATCGGCGGGATCCTGTCGAACCACAACCTTCGGATCGAGATCATGCAGGACACCCTGGCGGCCGTTGAGATCGACAGTGTGATGCTTGTGCGGTAGTACTCGAAGCGCTGCACGTCGTAGTTGTGGCGGCCGCGATTGACCGGCTCGAGATCTGACGGCTGGCCGAAGTTGAATTCGGGCTGCGTTTTATCCCACAAATCATTCCGGGAGCTCACGGCGATGACCAACTTCCTCGCAAAAGTCGTGCTGTCAGCCGTGATCTGCACCGCCGGCGGGGGCCTGATCGCCCAGGTGGCCAGCGAACCGCCGATCGCTTCGCCTCCACTCACCCCTGTCGAGGATCCGGCGCCTGATCCGGTGCCGGAAATTAAGCCGATCCTGTTCAGGGATGTGACCAGCGAGCAAAAAAGGGCCGCGAACAAGCTGGAAAAGTACCTGCGCACCCACGGATGGACGTACGACTGCAACACTCCCGGCGGGTTTTACCTGTGGGAACGGGAATGGGAGGGGAAGCACTACCGAATGCGTCCTGACGACGCGGCTTACGTCCAGTCGTACATCGATCTGGTGCTCGAGCAGCAGGCGCTCGAACGCCAGCTGCAGCAATCCCAGGGAATCCAGTGATGACCGACCTCGAGCGCGCTCAACTCAAGATGCAGTGCTACCTCTCGATCGAATGCAACGATCGAAACCAGCGATTGACCAGGGCGAAAGAGCTCTGGGCATGGTTAAGTGAGCCGCGCCAGCTGGATCATCCTGGCACGCAGTTCCAGTCGCAGGAATGGACGCCGGATCCGCCGCCGATGTACGACGAACACGCCGCGGGGCCGTCACCCGGGGGCCCCGGAATGCCCGGCGTCTGACTTTCCGTCATAAATCAGCTGCAGATCGAGGCCCTCGCGGTAGGTGACCAGCCAGCGCGTGAGCGCGCTCAGGTCTTGGCCTCGAAATTGGCGAAATCCCGGCGGTGCGTGGGTGATCGGCCGGTTTTCCAGCTGGATTTCGAGCTTTCGCTTGCTGGTCGTGATGATCCACAGGCTGGTTTGCGGCATTTTCGGTCCCGCGGGCCGCTTGCCCTGCAGAATCCGCGCGCACTCTGCGAATCTCATGGTCACCAGCCTGGTTTTCGCTGCCTGAAGCTGGGCCGCGCGGCGCCGGTGCCGGGTTTCGACAGGCCGCTGATGAACCAGGGCTCCTCGGTGTCGACGTCGACCAGCCGCGCGCCGGCGATCAGCTCCGCCGGAATGTCGAACACCCCGAGCCGGCCCTTGTAGGGGATCGCTTTCGGCAGTTTGCGGATCTTCGACAGCACCAGGCACACCGGCCCCTCGAGGTGCTCGTGTTGATCGGCCCACGGCCAGCGACGTGAGGCCCAATCTGGCGGATACGTCGCACAAGTGAACGGCATCGCAGCGCCAGCATGATTCTCTCTCCTCTCGAGCCGAAACGCGCCGTCGAGGTGTGCGACTCCGACCACGGCGCCGAAGTCCATATCGCACATCGGGATCCCGTAGTCGTTCGACCGGTAATCCTTCCGCTTTGACGCGTGCAGGAAGAAATCACCGGTCCAGTCCGGCACATAGTTCCACTGGCGATTCTCGATCCGCTTGTGCCGCGCGTCGGTCGTCGGCAGGAGAATCAAACTGGGGAATGGTTGGCAGATTGAGAGAGCTCGCATTACTCGTCGTCCTCGTCATCGTCATCGAGATCAAGCGGGTTGCCTTCCGCGTCGGCAACTTCAGGGTCGATCGACATCATGTCCTCGATGAATTCCTCCGTTAGCCGTCCAAGGCCAAGCACTTGCGTGATCGTCCCGTGGGCGTTTGTCTTCGTGAGCGTGGTGTAGGTCGCCCTTCTCACAACCGGTTCGGTCTCTGCTGTGAGCAGATACGAGATGGTCCGACGCTTGAGTTCGTCGAGCAGCTGATTCATCGTCGCACTGTGAAGTGCTTCCGAGACGGTCTTTTCATCGATGAGTTCATCCTGGGGAAGAGTTCGGGGGATGCTCGAACAGCTGGAACCTGGGCTGTTTTAGCACAGCGCGCAGAGTGCGGCGCGCACCAGTCCCGTACGCCTACTCCCTTCCTCCGGTCCACCTAGTTTGGGGCTAAATCCTACTCAGATAGAGGGATGTGAAAGCCCCTTTTAAATCAGGGGTCGAATCCCTCGAATCAGCCGTCCCAAACCCGGAGCCACCTTCGGTCGGTCGTTTGACAATCAAGCTGAGCGACAGTGCGGCAGTTTGATTGCGGCACGGCGATTGTTGGATCCTTTTTCCACCGAGCCCAAACGCCCCCCGGACTGTCCGGAGTGCGGGATCCTCACAGCACCCGCCTCAGTGTTTCGCGTCGGCCGCCCTGTGCTGAGGGCTGTCGACCACCTATCCGGCTTCATCGACCGGAAGAGAGCGACCGGGATTCGAACCCGGAAGTGGTCGTTGCGCGTGAAGGCCAGGCAGCCACGTCCTCGCATCCACCTTGCAGGACCGGCGGGGGAGTGATTCCCCGCTTCGCGAACCAATGCGATTCGCTCTCCTGTACCCCTCCCGGGTACCAGCTCAGTTTTGCCGTCGTGGCTGGCGTCATTGTCCGTTGGCGCCGGGTTGCTCTCCCCTCCTGACAACCCCATGGGGGCCGAACCTAACCGCGGCTCAGGGGCGTCGTCAAGCGTCTCGTTGCACAGTGATTCGCGATTTCTGAAAAAGGTGCGCGTACTGTCCGCGCTGTCCGCGCTGTCCGCGCTGGATTCTGTGCAAAGTGTGTTGCACTGTCATGTGGTCGTGCGTAGGATGCCGGGCATGAAAGAGCCCAACAGTGACGACGCGATTCGCGAGCTGCAGACGTGGACGGTGCTGTCGATTGCCGGCATCGCGAAGCTGAGGGCCGAAGAGACCGGCGAAAAGCGGGGAGTGTTCCTCTGCCCGGCCTGCAGGACCGGCCAGCTGCGCTGGTCGATCGCTTCGAACGGTCACGTCCGCGTACTCTGCGATCGGAAGTGCGCTGACAACAGCAGCTGCATCAATGCACAGGAGTAGTCAATGGGTCGGCTGATGCGTGATGTGGAGTCGGTGTTCTCTTCGCTGCAGGGGTGGCCTGGTGATCGGACGAAGAATCCGACCCGCAGCAACTTCTCAGCATCATTCTCCGATACGTGTCGGTTGCTCGAGCGGGAGCTGCTGCACCTGCGCGCGAAGCATGTCGTAGTTCAGATCGACTGCAACGGTTCGGAGATCACGGTCGATGGGCAGATGCGCGCGAAGTGCCGGCTGCGTTCGCAGGGGATCATCGTCAGCTTCGAGAGCAAATTCGGGCCCCTGCAGTATCCGTGCGATCGGTTTAACGATTGGCACGACAACCTGCGGGCGATCGCGAAATCCCTCGAGGCCCTGCGCACCGTCGACCGGTACGGTGTGACCCAGCGTGCCGAGCAGTACAAGGGCTGGAAGAAACTGGCCTTCCGCGGCGATGATTACTTCGCCAATGAACAAGAGGCCGCTGTGTTCCTGGCCGGACAGGATGTGGAGTCTGGATCTGGTGCGCAGCTGCTCGCGGACTTCGATGCCGCGAAGAGTGCGTACAAGCGTCGATCAGCTGCATCGCATCCTGATCGTGGCGGGAGTCCTGAAGTGTTCAAGCGGGTGACGGCCGCGTGGGAAATGATTCGCGCGTGGCACGAACGCCGCAACGCCAGTTGAAGGAGCAACGACTATGCGGACATTCTTTTACTTCCTGTTCGCCCTGGGCCTGAGCTGTTCAGCGGCGCTGCTCATTCGCTCGAGCGTCCGGTTCTACCGGGAGGTGATGCGGCAGCGTCTGGAGCGCGAGCGTCGGTGGAAGGAGCGGACCGTCTGGCGAGCTCACGTCGCGATCATCAACACCGAGAAGGGGAAGACGGTCACTCTGCCGATGGAGGAGTGGGATGCGCTGATGGAGCGGTTGAACGAAAACAAGTGCATGATCATTCCGACAGACGACGAGCTGGGAATCGTCATGTACGGCCGCAATGTTTATCACGAAGGCTGGGCGCCGACCGAGACACTGGAGATACCTTTCTGATGAAACAGATAAAGCTAAAGGTGACCATGGGGCAACGGTTCGAGCTGCTGAGGATCGAGGATGCCCATGATCAAGATCGGATGCTGGCGGTCACTCAGTTCTCGTATGAGGCGACTCACAACGGGACATTCATCAATCTGAAGATCCCAGTGACACCGCAGACCGTGGAATTTGAGATCGGCAAGAAGTGATCAACGCAATCGCCCCCTGGTACGGATCGAATCGAATGCTCGCCAAAGAAGTCGGCCGGCTGCTGGATGGCTGTGAGTGGGTTGGCGTCCCATTCGCGGGAGGACTGTGCGAGTTGAAGTACATCACAGCGCGCACCATTCTTGTCAGCGACCTGCATCGCCACGTGATCAACCTGGCGAAAGTCGTCCAGCAAGAGCAGTCACGGAAGTGGCTGATCGATCAGATCGAGCGGGAGCCGTTTCATCCGGATGCGCTCGAGGCGGCGCAGGAGCGGATCCGGGCGCGCGACCGGGTGATGACCAACTGGCGGATGCCGGATCTGCAGGACGCGCTGGATTACTTCATCTGTGCGTGGATGGCGCGCAACGGGGTGGCTGGTACCAAGAGCGAGCTCAACGCGGGGATCGCGACGCGCTGGGATGCCGGCGGTGGCGATTCGTGCGTGCGGTTCCGGAACGCCGGCGAGTCACTCGATGAGTGGTCGAAGATCATGGCGGGCTGCACGTTCGAAGTGCTCGACGTCTTCGACATGCTGAAGAGCGTAAAGGACCAGGCTGAGCACGGCCTGTATTTGGATCCGCCGTTCCACGGGAAGGCTGGTGATAGGTACCTGCACCGGTTCACCAGCGCGAATCACGAGGCGCTGGCGTTCAGATTGCGCGGCTACCTGAATTGTCGGATCGTCGTTCGCATGTACGACTCTGCGTTTGTGCGAGAGCACTACCCTGTTGATCGCTGGAAGTGGCACCGCCTCGAGGGGCGGGATCAGACGAACAACGACAAGAAGCCCGAGCTGCTGCTTGTCCTCAATGGAGCATGAGTGATGGAGGCAGTGAAGGTTGTCCTGCGCGGCGGCCCCTATGACGGGAAAATGGCCGAGTTCAAGCGGGAGGATCTGCTGGGATCCCACATCCGTGTGAACGGTGGCGCGCTCTACAAGATCGTCGACGGTCCAATCCGGAAGGCGATGATCGAGGGTGCGGAGATGGATCACCTGGCCTTGCTTGTTGAGTTTGTCGGCGGCGGTCCGGCTTGAAGGTGGATGATGATCAGCGACGAAGATCGACGGCAGATTGAGAAAGCCTTTGGGACGCGCGATGCCGGATATCGAGGCACATGCAATTGCGGTAAAGAATTCTTCGATGACGGCGATAACGGATGGGACTGGGAAGACGGAGAGCTGGAGGGACTGAGGGCCAACAAAGCAGCGGTCGGCCTGTATTACGCAGTCGAGCAGATTGAAGTGCAGGGTCGGTTCTACTGTAAGGACTGCGATTGCTGGCTCGAGATGGCGGAGAGGCTGTTGGGATTCCTGCGCGGGCATCAGTCCGAGATCGGCAAGTGGTATCGCCTTGAAAAAAAGCGTCTTGAGCGAGCTGCCGCAGATGTTCCGGTGATTGGTGAGGTGGTGCCGCGCGGCGTGCGACTGCTGCTCGACTGAGCGGTCTCTCTTGCACGAACTTTCTCTGTGCGGTTACTCTTCCGCGCGTTCCGTCACGCGAGGAAGATCCAATGCTGTTCGCCATCTCCGCCGTTCTGAATGCCGCCCTCGAATTCGCGTTCGGAAATCCGACCGCCGGAAAACAGGTCGGTGACTACCTCAATGTGATCAATGGTGCGCCGGTCGACGCATCTTTCACGATCGGCACAGAGGCCGGCGACGCGATCACCGTGAACGTCCAGATCAAGGATGCGCACGGCAACGATCTCGCGGCGAAGTACGTCGTGCACGCGTTTCTCAGCGACAACGCTGACGGCGATGGAGTCGTCGGAACCGCTGCGAGCGGCGGCATTGCGGCCGGAACGGACGGCGCGGTTTTGATCGCCGAAGTGGCCGGAAAGATCTCGCTGGTGCAGTGCGAAGCGGACGGTGATCTCGATCTCGTTATCACGCACAGCGGTGCGAAGACGTGCTACCTGGGCATCATCATGCCCAACGGAAAGACGGTCATGTCGGGAGCGATCACCTTCGCATAAGCAATTTGCAGTTGACGCGACTGTTGAGTCTGCGACACACTCCCGCCCATGTACCCGACCAACGGACAACAGCAACCGGCCCCAACCTTCAACGGTCAAGGTCAAATTCCGTACACGGCCGCGCCGGCTGGAGCGCCGTCGGCACCGCCTGTTGCGCCTGTCCAAACTCCGCAGATGGGCCAGCAGTATGTTCCGGCGCAGCCGGCGCAGCCGTCTGTTCCAACGACTCAGATCGGCGGTGGGTACAGCGGTCCGCCGGTTCAGCAGTACGGTTTTGGCGCGACGCCCGCGCCGCCTCAGGTTCCGGTTCAGCAGCCGCCGAATCCGTACGCGGCTTATCCGCAGCAGCCGCAGCAACTGCCGCCGCAGCTCCCCGGCCAGCAGCCGCCGGCCGCGCCGCAGGGTGCGCCGACTCAGCCGCCGGCGGATCTCGCAGAGGCGATTCGGGCGCAGGGATTTCAGGATCCGAATCAGCTGATCGCGCGCCTGCCTCAGCTGCAGGCCCTCGCGCAGTACGGCGCTCAGGCCCTCGCCACCCAGGGCCAGCCGCAGCAGCCGGCGCAGACTCAGCAGCCGCCGGCCGGCGCACAGCAGCCCGAGTGGGCGCCGCCGCCGTACGATCCCAACTGGGAGCGCTTCCTCGACGTCGATGAAAACACCGGCCGCTTTGTTGCGGCGGATCCGGCGCTGATGCACTACGCCAATCAGGCGAACGCGCATCGCGACTGGCTGCGCGGCAAGAGCAACGAGTTCTGGCGCAATCCGTACGAGTTCATGGCGTCGGGCCTCAAGCCGCGCATCGAGAGCGAGCTGGTCAAGCCGCTGCAGGAAAAGATCAGCCGTCTCGAGCAGTACATCGAGCAGCAGCAGTTGTGGGATGGGATCGCGCCGTACGAGCACTTGCTCTACACGCAGGGTCCGCAGGGTCTCAACTACCAGCAGCCCAGTGCGTTCGGCCAGGTGTTCAACAGCGCCTATCAGGCCAGCGCGGGGTTCACGAACAACGGTCAGCCGCTCTCGGTTGAACAGCGGATCCGCTTCGCTTTGGGTCAGGCTCAGTCGCAGCAGATCCAGCAGCAGCAGTATCAGCCGGCCCCGCCGCCGGCGCAGTACCAGCAGCCGTACCCGCAACAGCCGCAATACCAGCCGGCGCCGCCGCCGCAGCAGCAGCAGCAGTGGCAGCCGACCGCACCGGCGATCAATCCGGCCGCCGCGGCGCAGCTGCAGCAGCAGTATGCGGGTCAGCAGAGTCAGCAGGATTCGTTTTTGAACCGCGCTATTGAGCGGGCGCAGCAGGCACCTCCCACGCCGTACCAGTTCATGCCTGGTCAGCAGGGGAGCCTGGTCACCTCAGCGGAGCTGGGGATCGCTCAAAGCCCAACTAATTCCTTCGAGGCACTTGCCCATCAAACAGCCCGGGAGCTTGGAATCAATTTGTAATTTTCCACCCGCTGTGTGAGCAGTGATTTCCTCGAAGGAATTGCGCCATGGCCAATGAATGGATCGGCGTCGTCAACGCCACTGCGCCCAAGTATCTGCAGGGCGCGGCCAACAACACCATCCGCAATCGCTTGCTGCTCATGCTCCTCGCGAGCAAGGGGCGCATCGAATTCAATCAGAACGGCTACGTTCTGAAGTGGGATGTGCAGTACGACGAACCGCCGGCGCAGGTCTACGGCGACGCGGGCGTGTTCGAGTTCGCGCGTCACGACGTCCTGAAGACGCTCCAACTGCAGTGGGGCGGCTATCTGGCCAACGATCTGATGACGTACAAGGAAAAGGCGATGAACGACGGCAACGTCGCCATCGTCCGCC
>CAYXEY010000202.1:0-8701 GCA_964464105.1 uncultured Planctomycetaceae bacterium | reverse complement strand
CCGTGGTGACTGGCTGCTCTTCGTCGGGCTGGTGATGTGGCTCGGCGGCGCGATGCTGTATGTGTGGATCATCTCGTTGATCTTCTATCGTTACATGTTTTTCCCCTTCAAGCCCTCGGACCTCGCGCCGCCATATTGGATCAACATGGGCGCGATGGCGATCTCTACGCTCGCTGGGGCCACGCTTCTGCTCGCGGGCGAACAAAGTCCGGTGATCCAAAGTGTGGTCTCCTTCGTGCGCGGGGCGACGCTCCTGTTCTGGGCGACGGCGACGTGGTGGATCCCAATGCTGCTCATCCTCGGTGTGTGGCGGCACCTGATAAAGAAGTTCCCACTCCGCTACGATCCGCTTTACTGGGGCGCGGTCTTCCCGTTGGGAATGTACTCGGTAGCGACGGCCCGCATGAACGCGGCAATGGAACTGGGCGTCCTGAGCAGCGTCCCCGTCGCGGCGTTTTACGTGGCAGTCAGCGCATGGGCGCTGGCTGTCTTTGGGCTGGGGCACCGTCTGATCACGTCAACGCCAAACAGCCCGCGATTCTGACGCCGCGGCACGTCGTGGGGTTCGCAAACGCAGCCGCGGTCACAAAAGCCCCCGTGAGATGTCGGTCGATGAGCGACACGCCGCTGACGATCTGGACGATCGGGCACTCGACGCGGACGATTGACGAGTTCGTCGCCCTTCTCGTAGTTAACGGAGTCCGCGCCGTGGCGGATGTGCGGCGCTTCCCGGGCTCGCGGAAGTACCCGCAGTTCAATGCGGACGCGTTACGCGGTTCATTGCTCTATGGCAAGATTGAGTACGTGCCGTTCCCCGAGTTGGGTGGTCGGCGAAGGCCGCGGCCGGACTCGCACAACACGGCGTGGCGAAACGAGTCGTTCCGCGGCTACGCCGACTACATGGAATCTCCTGCATTTCGCGCAGGGATCGATCGCCTGCTGGCCTTGGCCCGGCGGAGGCCCACGGCGGTCATGTGCGCCGAGGCGGTGTGGTGGCGTTGTCACCGCTCGATGATCGCCGACAGTCTCAAGGCATCGGGCATCGTCGTGCTGCACATCACGGGCAGGCGAGCGACGGTGCTTCACCCATATACTTCGGTCGCTCATGTAACAGTCGGGGTGCTGTCGTACGGCGATGAAAACCCGACAAGCGACAAGGACGCGGTACGCCGTGCGAGACTCGCGCAGCGTAAATCAACCAAGCGAGGAAGCGCCATGACCCGCAAGCTCAAGGTCGGTGACCACGTGACTTGGAATTCGGAGGCCGGGCTCGCGAGCGGAACGATCATCAAGGTGCACACGCGTGACTTCGACTACAAGGGTCACGCCCACCACGCCACCCAGGACGACCCGCAGTACGAGATCAAGAGTGACAAGACCGAGCATATCGCCGCCCACAGGGGAAGTGCGCTCACGAAGTCCCGTCGCTGAACTAGGCGCCTATCTTCGATGCATCGATGGAGTCAGATGTCTGAACGGCAGAGCGGACTAATATGAACAATTCGAACCCGCCCGATGGCACCGTTCCATCGGCCAGCGAGCGTGTGCCCGGGATTGCGAGTACCGGAATAGCGAATTAATTACACAGCGTATGCGCTCGCGCACCCAGAGCATACAATTCGAGGCGTCGCAGCTCGCACGAGTGCTAATTGGCTGCGTCTGGTCCATGTGATTTGGCAGTTTACCTGGTTGTTCACCGCGGCACCGAGATCGTAATCGGTTGACGCGGCGACTCACAAAAGGGGAGGAACCAAAAGAGGTGCCCGACGACCAAACTCGCAAATCTGACCGGGAGATAGGAATCCCAGTGGCCCCTTCAATCTCCGACGCGCTTAAGACGGTCCCAGCCCCTGATCCGGGACCGAGCGTCGACCGACGCGTAGTGTGGGTCACCATGTTGGCCATAGCAGTCAGCATCGCCGCAGCACTCATCGCGCAGGCACTCATGCGCCTGATCTGGCTCGTAACCGGATTGGCCTTTCACGGAACATTCTCATTTCATCCTCAGTCCCCGCTCAACAACCAGCTTGGCCTCTGGGTGCTCATCATTCCAGTGATGGGCGGGTTGATCGTGGGCGTGATGGCCCGATACGGGTCCCGTGCGATCCGCGGGCACGGAATTCCGGAGGCGATGGAACAGATCATACTTAATGAGAGCCGCATCCCGCCGCGGATGACCTTCCTCAAGCCCCTTAGCGCTGCCATCGCCATCGGTACCGGTGGGCCGTTCGGTGCCGAAGGCCCGATCATTGCTACCGGCGGCGCGCTCGGCTCGCTGATCGGCCAACTCCTGCGCACGACCGCCATGGAACGCAAGACGCTTCTGGCCGCTGGTGCCGCGGCAGGCATGGCCGCCACGTTCGGAGCGCCGGTCTCCGCAGTGCTGTTGTCGATTGAGTTGCTTTTGTTCGAGTATCGAGCTCGTTCGCTGATTCCAGTGGCACTGGCTGCAGCGGCGGCGACGGGCATCCGCATGTATTTCGAAGGCGCGCACGCCGTTTTTCCGATGCCTGATCTCCAGCAGCCTTCGGGCGCTTCCTTGTCGCTATACATCCTTGTGGGCGCTATCCTCGGACTTGCCAGCGTGCTGGTAACCCGTGTCGTGTATGCCGTCGAGGACTGCTTCGAGCGGCTGCCGATCCACTGGATGTGGTGGCCAGCGCTGGGTGGGCTGGCAGTCGGCGCCGTCGGGTATTTCCAGCCACGAACGCTTGGCGTTGGCTACGAGAACATCTCCGATGTCCTTTCTGGAAATCTCCCCATTTCGATCATCGCCGGGCTGGCACTTTGGAAGTTTGTTTCGTGGTCGATTTCCCTCGGCAGCGGTACATCGGGAGGAACGCTGGCGCCGTTATTCACCATCGGCGGAGCGATTGGGGCGCTCTTGGGCCTGCTCCTGCGCGATTTGTTCCCCAGCGCGGGTGTCGACCCGCGGATCGCCGCGTTGGTCGGAATGGCGGCGATCTTCGCGGGCGCATCTCGGGCTATGCTGGCCAGCGCCGTATTCGCGTTCGAAACGACGCTTCAGCCGCTGGGCTTACTCCCGCTTTTGGGAGGCTGCGCCGCATCGTTCCTGATTTCGGCGCTCCTTATGCGACATACGATCATGACCGAGAAGATCGCGCGGCGGGGCGTCCGCGTGCCTGCGGATTATGAGGCTGATTTCCTCGATCGCCAGACCGTCCGCGATGTGGCTGTGCGCGATCTGATCACTCTGCGGACAACGCAGACGGTAGGCGAGATTCGACAGTGGATCGCGTCCCACGCGCCTGGCTCGTCGCACCAGGGGTTCCCCGTTCTCAACGACGACGGTCTGCTTCAGTCGGTGGTGACACGCCGAAACCTCCTGGAACCATCCACTGCGCCGGAGACCCGCCTGGCGGAATTGGCCAAGCGCTTCCCCGTGATCGTTTACGACGATGCTTCGCTGCGCGATGCGGCTGATCACATGGTCCGCCACGACATCGGCCGGCTTCCTGTAATCGAACGGAGAAGCCGGTTGCTGGTGGGGATCATTACACGGGGCGACTTGCTGCGCGCGCACCGCCAACGACTGGCGCACAACACCGAAGCAAAGCAGCACATTTCGTTCCGCGACTTGATCACGCCTGCGGCTAAGTAGCGATGTACGATGATCAGCGCGCCCCGTTCATTCTGTGCCTTCTATTCATTCCTGGTGTGCTTCATTTCTGGTTCCGGCTGGACACCGAGGGCATCCATAACGCGGTTGGCATAGCAGAAATACGCGATTGCCTGAACAGCATCGACGATGGCCACATCACTGAATCCGACTTCATGCAGTCGCGTAA
This sequence comes from uncultured Planctomycetaceae bacterium, assembly GCA_964464105.1. Lineage (GTDB taxonomy): Bacteria > Planctomycetota > Phycisphaerae > UBA1845 > UTPLA1 > CAYXEY01. Next base: position 4,892 of record CAYXEY010000202.1, on the reverse strand, counting down.
TATCGTCTCGGCGCATCTCAGTTGGCTGCAGCGTAAGTTTGGCAGCGAAGTCTAGCAGTGTCCGTGTTTGAGCATCCAAATCTGCAGTGCGATAGTCAACCTGAATCCGATCGACCTGATCGGCGTCCCGGACCTCGGCACGGAGGTCAGGCTCATGCGACTCCATTCAGTAGTAGCAACCGTTGACCTTGGAAACTACCGTCGCAATAAGCACCCGTTGAAGCCGGCTTAGTCCATTTGGCCCGTCCATCAGTTGACGGTATAGCTGTCGTCCGATGGCCATGATCTCGGGCCGTAGACTCTGCACCTTGACCAAATTGATGACCTTTCCGCACTTCGCCCGCGTTTCCGCATAAATCTGTGCGAGCATGCCTGTCGCCTGGTCCTCGGGAATCGTGGAAACCCAGCTCATTTGCATTTCTCCGTTTGATCAAAAAGATTCTCTCGGTTCGAAGCCGTGTCTCATGCACTTTCAAATGACCATACCATGTAGCCTAAGCCGTAGGCACTTTCAACATACGTGCAACACAGCAACGATGCCAGATGACCCTTGCGACTAAGCTGCAAGGGTGCCGCCGAGCGCGTACCCATGGCAGATGAACCCTAGGTGGGGGCGCAATTTTTGGATTCTATCGCCCATCTCACCCGAATTGGTCTCATTCGCCCTCTCCCGAACAGCTAGCAGCACTTACGCTTTCGCCGTGTATCCCCGGCGGGGCAACACGCATCTAGGGCGTCGGCAAGGGAACGAAGGGTACGGGCGAGTTCTACATAACGAACACCGTAGAGGACGGCTCGGCCCTTCTTGGTCGCCGTAAGGACGCCGGACCGGGCCAGCAATGCCAGATGCCGGGAGACTACGGAAAAATCCACCGAACAACACTCGGCCACTTCGCCGACCGAACACTCGCGGCCGCATTTGGCGATGCAGGCCACTAAGGAGGCGCGTGTGGGATCGGAGAACGCCTTGAAGAGCTTCGGATCAAGGCAATCGTCCAATGGCCCGCAACGGGCGGCGGCCTGCCTGGGGGTTGCCGGAATCCGACGTTTGCTTGCTTGCGTCATAATGCAAGTATATCCCGGCCATTTGGCTCGGGCCACGTCTAGTAATCAGGCGGCTGTCCTGTGTAGAATGGGGAATCTATGATCCTCCGCATCCTCCTGTCGCTGATGATGCTAGCTCCGGCCGCACCGTCGAAACTTGAATTTGGCGACTGTCCGTTCACAACAATCGAGGAGTGCCGCGCGTGGATGGAAAAATGCTGCGGTGCCGACACCGCTGACCTTTGCCAGATCGTAATCTGTAATTCACGCGACAAATGCTGCGGTGATTCCGATACAAGCGAGCCCGCTATTTGTTGGGCTCTCTGGGAATCAACGGAGAAGGCGGAAACGTGGTCAGGTGGAAGCTGCTGTTCCGCAGAATCAAGGGCGCCCTCCAGGGATTCAATCGACTCAAACTGCTGCTCGAAGGCAAGTGGCGGTTGTGACTCTGAGAGAAAGTCTGATGCAATTGCTCGATCCACGACTACACATTCGGATCCCGAGTCGAGCGGATTTCATCAGGATTGTTCAGAGCATTCCTCACCCAAACAAGCGGGTACTCGATGCCAATGGTGCTGCTGCTGCCCACTGCGCCCCGTACGTGTTCCTGAACCTCAACCAACCCCAGTCGCACAACGGCCATCTTCGGAAAGAGAGATGGCACGGGACAATGAAAAGTCTGGTGATATTCAAATTCTCCGCCTGACTGGTCAACGGAGTATTCGGCATTGTCACGCATTTCTACCGTGCAGCTGCGACACTCAAGCCGTTCTGTGTGTTTGGCGCGAATGATCCACTCCTCGGCCGGACTGCGCGCCGGCTGGTTCATCTTGTCGGGTTGTTGAATTGAGGCGCACCCTCGCGGCGTGGATGGTCCTCGCTATTGTGGGTGCGCGCATCGAACCAAGGAGTGATTCATGTTTAGACAAACAAGTCGAATGATGTATCAAATCGTTGTTTCGCTGGCCATCCCGTCTACAGCCTGGGGTGTTACGAATCCCACGATGGTCTCCGGAGATCCGTTGGAATGCTGTCAGGATGACGGCATGAGCAGTCAGGCGGACGCATGCTTTGCTGAATCCAAAGAAAGTGCGTCGCCTTCGTGTTGCGATGCGAACTGCAGCGATTGTGACATGAAAATGTGCGAATCGTCGCATGGGAATTGCAACACAACCTGCACTAGCGAATGCATCGCAAAGACGCAATGTGTCTCCACTAACCAGGGCAAGCACTGCCTGGGATCCTGTAGCGATCGCTGTTGCAAGAGCAACAACGAATGCCTGCAAGGCTGCCGCGAAGCGTGCCTCGCAATGTGTCGCGTAACGATGAGAACCGCATGTGGGAATTCATGCGATGATGCCTGCATTGAGCGATGTGCTCAGATGTGCGCCGACAAATGTGCAAAGGAATGTGACCAGGGGTGCCGTGCCTCGGGTACGAACACGAGGGTCGAATGCTCGGCGACTTGCCAATCTGCCTGCGTAGCTGGGTGCACCAAGTCGCCTAATAGTTGCTGCGCCAAAGACCTCGCAGGCTGCTGCGAAACGGCCAGGACGACGTCTCGATTCGAATGCGTATACACGACGACCACGTGCATGCAAGCCCATTGTTGTATTGCGCGGCAAGGCGAAAATATGTGCTGTGCCGGCTTAACCACGGCACGAGACCGCATCAGAGGCCAAAGGGTCCGATCGAACAGTTATCCGTCAGATGCAGAGTGCCTTTACATTACTCTCGTTGAATGTTGTTCGCGCTCGAATCTAATTTCGAATCGATACGAGCGCGGCGCCGATTCTCGAACAGGTTGCGCCAGCACCCAATGCTGTTGTTTGAACTGTCCGTAACCATCATTAGGCAAGGAGCGGTTGGTCCGGATCCTCATAAGCCGGGCCAGCCGCTGCTTCTTCTGGCGACGCGCGCACAAGGACCCGACTTTCAACCACTCCAAGAATGCCAGCTTCTTGGGCTGGTTGAATCGAAAAAACCCTTTTCATTCATCAGAAACGCGGCTAAACTCCTTCGACTTGAGGAAATGTAGTGCATTGTACGACTTAGGGACCGATAACCAAGAAATCATAAGCCGTTGTTAATACGTTAGTTGCGGGCGTAATTCAGTGGTAGAATGCCAGCTTCCCAAGCTGGACGTCGTGGGTTCGAATCCCATCGCCCGCTATAGTTTGTCTGACAGGAACTTACATCCTAGTTTTATTGCATGATGTCCAGTCAACCCGTCTGGACGTCGTGTGTTTGAGTCGGCTTAGTCCAAACCGGCAGCGGACGCGATTGCAGTTTGCTTGAGTCCTCATCGAATATGTTCATAACCATTCTGATCGACTGAAAAGATTGGATCCAACAGTGTACGCAGTGCCAGTCGCGCTCGATGCAGTCTGACCTTTACTGCGGCTTCGCTGATGTCCAGTCGCGCTGCGGTCTCCTGCGTGCTCAGCTCTTCGATATCGCGCAGGAGAAGCACGACGCGATAAGGGTCCGGGAGTTCGTCAATACAACGTCGGACTGTCGTGCGCAGCTCGTCTGTTTCGAGTCGGTCCGATGGCATATGCCAGTCATGGATTCGGCTTGCATGGTGTCCGGTTTCGTCAAACATCGGCAAGAGGCTTTCGATTGAGACGGCTGGCCTGCTCTTTTCGGCGCGAAGTCTCATCAGGCACGTGTTGACCACGATGCGATGCAGCCAGGTGCCGATTTTGGAATTGCTCGCAAAGCCGTGGATTGATCGGAACGCCGAAAGAAACGCCTCCTGGACGGCATCGGCTGCGTCCCCGTCGCAGCGAAGAAACCGCCGGGCGACTGCATGCATGGCGCCGCCATAGCTTCGCACGAGTCGCTCATACGCCGGCTCGTCGCCCGCTCGCAGCGCCGTCAGCAGTTCGGCTTCGTTTGCTTCCGGATCGCACGAGGCCTCGCAACCGGGTCGGTTGTAGGTTTGCATGGTCATCGGGGAGTCTCCGCACGAAGTAACTCTGTGACGAAATTGGAGCGAAGGGACAGGTCGTGGCCGCGAGTTGCCAGGTCTTGAAGCAGCGCCAGTCCTTCCGCATCTACAAACGAGAGTTCAGACAGATCGAAGCTGATGGTGTTGTTCTGTGCCGTTTCCTGAGTGACGGTGGCGCGGAAATGCTCCACCCACGGCCCCAGGAGTTTGCCTTCGAGCCGCAGCCATGTCGTTCCGTCTTTTGCGAATCGGGTGATCCTGAGCATTGCGAACTCCTTTGGTGCGACGACCAAAGGCATTCGCCATGCCACGGCGTTACGAGAAACCTCTTATTGCGCAACTGACGACAGATCCAGCACTTAGAGATATGACCTTGCGCAACGTGTCCCTCACCCAAAAAGTCGATCGTGGCCGGGGCTCACGATATTTCGTGGCGCCTACGAACGCTCGTGGGTGGGTCGGCTGATGCCGAGCTTCTTGAGACGACTTCGAAGGGTATTGGGGTGGATGTTGAGAGTCTGCGCCGCGCCCGTGGGCCCGTCGATCACCCAGTTTGAGTTGCGCAGCGCTGCCACAATGTGCTCGCGCTCGACGGCCTCCAGGCTTGTCGGTGCAGTCTGAGTGGATGCGGGCATTGCAGGAGCGGCGCCTGACGCAAGGGTTGCAGAGGCGATTTCGAGTTCATCGGAATTCGCCAGAATGACGGCTCGTTCGACAATGTTCTCCAGCTCGCGGATATTGCCAGGCCACTGATAGGCCAGAAACCGCTTCATCGTCTCGTCAGACACCCTTTCGATGCGTTTTCCGATGCGAGCCGTGAACTTTCGGAGCAGGAATTGAACGAGAAGAGGGATGTCCTCGGCGCGTTCGCGAAGTGGAGGCAGATGCACGGGAA
>CAYXEY010000201.1:7479-8708 GCA_964464105.1 uncultured Planctomycetaceae bacterium | reverse complement strand
GACCGCCAGTCGGATGCGCAACAGCAGACCCAGCCCGGGCCGCTGCACATCCGTGACAGGCGTATTTATTCCTGCAAGCGTGGTCATCGCGGTCCCGCGAGGGCCTCCAGCGGCGCTGTGCCGTTGGCCGCTTCGGGGTTGGTGACATCGAGGAAGATGTCTTCGAGCCGATGTTCCCGCGCCGCCCGGGCCTTCAATTCGCCCAGCGTGCCGCAGGCCACGATCTGCCCCTGGTTAATAATGCCGATGCGGTCGGCGATCGCCTCGGCGATGTCCAGCGTGTGCGTGGACATGAACACGGTCTTGCCGGACAGCGCACGCTCGCGGAACAAGTCCTTTACCGTGCGCATGCCGCCGGGGTCCAGTCCGACCATCGGCTCATCGACGATGAGCACCTCGGGATCGTGCAGCAGGGCCGCGGCCAGCACGACCTTCTGCTTCATGCCATGCGAGTAACCCTCGGCGAGCTGATCCGCGAAACTGGTGATGTTCAGTCGCTCCATCATCGCGCCCGATCGGCGCTCGATGACCTCCGCCGAAAGCGAATACATCTGTCCGACGAATCGAAGAAATTCGCGGGCGGTCAGCTTTTCGTAGAGAAACGGTTCATCGGGCACGTATGACATCTTTGACTTGGCGGTCAGCGCGTCAGCCGCCATGGCATGCCCGCAGATATGAATCGTGCCCTCATCCGGCCGGAGCAGGCCGGACATCATTTTGATGGTCGTCGTCTTTCCGGCGCCGTTGGGGCCGAGAAAGGCGAACAGCTCGCCCGAACGTACTTCCAGTGAGATGCCATCGACCGCCCGCTTGCGGCCGTAACACTTGGTCACCTTCTGAATGAGGATGGACATGGGTTCCCGCCAGGAATGCCGGTCCGCGCGACCGGCCGATAGCGCCGCCCTGAAGATGATATCGAAGTATGGAGGAAAGTCGAACGCGGAGATCGAATATTGCTTCCAGGGCTCGCGTGACGGACGGAGCCGCAATTCGATGAACAATCAAGCGGCCGTCAATCGCCGAGGTGAACTGCACTCGGTCTCTGGCCGGTATCGAAACGGCCAGGCAATTGGACGTCATGTATTAGCAATCGGTGCGCGTGGCGGAGGAGGCTGAAGGACGCTCTCGGTCGTCAGGCCGCGACGTCGTGCAATCCATGTCGCGCCGATTACGCCGATGGCGACGCATTGCACCACGAGTACCGACCCGACGTTTCGGGGCTCAATCTG
>CAYXEY010000201.1:0-7469 GCA_964464105.1 uncultured Planctomycetaceae bacterium | reverse complement strand
TAGTCCCGATGGTGTAGGCCCACGGAACGATCAACCAGGCGCTTCGACGCCAGTCGCGCCAGCGCACAAGCACGACCCCCCAGATCAAAATTGTCAGCGTGCCCGAAATCGCCGCCATTACCAGGTATTTCCACATGTACCTTACGAACTGCACGGGGTACTTCCGCAAGACGCCCCAGCGGGATAAGCCCTCTTCGAGGTGGTACTTTCGAAAATTGAAATCCTGGTAGTCCGAACGGTGGCTGGTCATAAAGGGCGCAGCCAGCGCGAGGGGCAACCTCTGGACCAGAACAAGCCGCGCAAATCGGCCAGGGAACTGTCGCACGTAATCGAGCGACAGTTTCTTGTAGAGTCGATCCGCCTCGACCGTGTGGTAAGCCGGAAAGCCGCGTCGACGAGCGTCTTCAGAGAGCCACAACTCGTCGGCCTTGATGTTCCACGGATTGCCGATGTCTTCACCCAGGGCCATGTAAATCGGCCCGCCGCCGCCAGTGCCACCGATGGTCGGCGTGCCGAGCGTCCGCCAGGTCCAGAGCGCCCAGGGCAGGGTTGCCAGCAACATCCCCATGACGAGAACACCGGTCCAGGCCAGACTCGTCCAGAATCGGCGCCGTGTAATGCAGATCAGGACAAATAGCGATACCGGCAGCAGCAGATACTCGGCTCGAAACATGCAGGCCGTACCGACCGCCAATCCCGTCACGAAAAGCAGCCAGAGGCGTCCTCGCAGCGCGGTTGTCGCCAGCGCCAATACCAGCGCCGTGAACATGCAGTGAAAGGCATCCGGCAGTAATTCCGCGTTAACCAATATAGACGCGGGCATCAGAGCATAGGCCCATGCGGCAATTTGACCCGCCCTGTCGCCGAAAAGATTGCGACCAAAGACAAATATCAATAAACATGTGGCGGCATCTGCGAGGGCCTGAACGATGTGAAGGCCGAGAAGCATCCCGCGATAGTTGAACAGCATGAACAGCGGATATTGCACCAGGTTGTATCCGGGCGGATGAAGCGTTGCCGGAATCCAACCCGTCATGCTTCGGGGATAGACGTCCGGCGGACCCGGGAAGCGATTTTCAGCGTCGAGTGAGGACAAGAATGGAATCGCCCACGTATTCACCGGGAATCCGTTGAAATTCCGGAACGACTCCGGCGTAGGCATCATGAGGCCCTGGCCCGACGCGAGGCATGCAAGGGTCTCGATGTACCCTCCTTCTATGGTCGTATGAGGGTCGGCGCCCAGGCACCCCACTGCCGCGATGCGGATGACGAACGCGGTCAGCGCCGCAAGCCCGAGAAATCGCTTTGATGTTGGGGATGCGCGCAGCCCATCGTCGGTCCCGGCGGCCATGGTTCACCCGTCTTTGCGCGCCCAGGCGTACGGAATGTCGTTGTCGTGGGGATGGGCTCGGTATTCGTCGGGTTGCTTGTAGTTGTAACACTCGGTGGTCATGTTGACGACAATCGTCTCGATGTCGCACACATTCATCCAGCCGTGGTAGACCCCCGGCGGAATGCGCACCAGGCTGGGAAGGTGCTCGCTCATGTAGACTTCGTTCACCTCGCCGCAGGTGGCGCTGTCTTCGCGGGCGTCGTACATGGCCAGCTTGATGACTCCGCGCACGCAGTAGAAATGATCAGTCTGCAGGCGGTGGTAGTGCCAAGCCTTGACCACGCCGGGATAGGTGGTCGTGAAATAGACCTGTCCGAACTTCTCGAACCACGGATCATCGGCCCGGATGATCTCACCCAACCGCCCGCGCTCGTCAGGCAGAACCCGCGCCCGCTTGGCGCGCACGCCATCGATCAGCGATTTCGTGCCGCGCACCAGCAGGGCTTCATCTGCGAAAACGACTTTCAAACCCGGCAATGTGTCTTTATTCATGCATATTCTTGGAAAGGCCGCGTGAACTACTCCCCTGCTTCGCCGGCGTCGGCCGCCGCAGTCTCCGCCTCACCGACAATCGTGGCCTTCACCTCACCACCCAAGCCGAGCTTGAGCATCAGCGGCTTGCCGGTTCGCGAACAGGTCATGTGAATCGTGGTCTCGGGCATGTCGAGCACGTGCGACTGCTTGCAGGCCGGACAGGTGAAGCGAACTTGCATGGATTTCGTCTCGTCTATGTGAAGATTTCGCAAATCGCCCTCCACTTCCGCGGAGGGATTCGATGACATCAGTTGAGCACCGTCACCTGCGTGCGATCGTCGAACGATATCTCAACCAGTTCGCCGTCGTCGCGCCGCAGGCGAATCCGTTGCAGCCAGAGCTTGTCGTTTTTCCCGTGCGCGAACCAGCTTCCGGTCGGCCGCGGCTGACAATACACCACCGTGCCTTCAACAGCCGTGGTCCATCGGCCCTCACGGCTGACGATCTCCTGCGTTATGCGCACGCGTTGATTCGGTTCTAAATTGGGTCGCTGCATAATGCTAGGACCTTCCAGTCAACCATCGATTCTCGCAAATCCACGCGCGACAATTCACACCTGCGGGCTGAATGATATCGCACCCTTGACGCTTGCTCCACTGCAAATGCGCATCCTATGGGTCCTCGTCGCGGAGAGCCCGGATAGTAGTCCGCTCCGTGAATGGAAACCCCCTTGACCGGCACATGGTTTCCATCTAAACCTTTGCAACCTTGCATGGATGTGGCCCATCCGGGCCTCTTGCGGCGCATGCTCCATCGTTGCCGCGGGTCAGGCTCGCAGGGGAATCGAACCGCATGGCGCAGGTTTGAGGCCCCCTCGCAGATTGGCGCGTCGACATTGGGAAGGACGGCGCTCGATGCCGCGGCCTGTGGTCTCTGTCGTCATTCCGACGCACAATCGGTCTGCGCTTCTGCGCGCCGCGCTGGACTCCGTTCAGAATCAGACGTTCAAACAATATGAGGTCATCGTGGTCGACGACGGTTCGACCGAAGATCTCCGCGCCGTCGTCGGCACGCATCCCGCCAGGCCGCAACTGATTCGATCACCCAACCAGGCTGGCCCCGCCGCGGCCCGCAACTGCGGTGTTCGCGCCGCCAATGGCGAGCTCATCGCTTTTCTTGACAGCGATGACCTGTGGCTGCCGACCAAACTCGAGCGCTTCGTCGCGGCGTTGCGCAACGATCCGAAGACCCGCATCCAATTCGGCCCCATGGCGCCAATTACCGCCGATGGAAGGCCCATGGCCGGCCACACCAAACCTTGCATTGGCGGACGCATCACCGAGGCTCTGTTCCTCAGCAGCTTCGTGCATGTGCCCACGGTGGTGTGCTGCCGCGAACTGCTCGTGCACCACGGACTCTTCGACGAATCGCTGCCGGTCTGCGAAGACTATGACCTTTGGCTGCGCATCAGCCTGGATGAATCGTTTGGCCTGATCGATGAACCGCTGGCGCTGCGCCGCTTGCATCCCGACCGGTTGAGCAAATCGTGCATGCGGCGGAACCTGGCGGTGAAGGCGAAGGTTCTGCGCGAGTTCTACGAATCGATCGCCGATCGAAACATCATCGCAAAGTCGGTCGCATTCGAACGACTTGGCCACGTCTGCCACGTCGCCGGCCGGGCGGCGTTTTACAATCGTCGATATCAGGAGGCCGACGCATTGCTGACCGCCGCGCGACAGTATGGCCACCCCGGCCTGCGCACGTTGCCGCTCAACGTGGCCGCGAAGGCCATGCGACGGTTTCAACCCGCATCGGCAGCAACAAACGCCGCGAACAACGGCAAGACGCCGGCAGTGGTGAAGGTCAAGGCTTGATCACAACAATTTGACCTAGGCGTCATCGAGCGACAGGAATTCCTTCATGTGCTTGTCGTAGGTCTCCTGGGCCTGGGGGTCAAACATCGGTAATCGAAGCTCGTTGATGACCTTCGTACCCATGCCGACCCACTCCTTCCAGCAGGACTGGCAGACACTGGCGAGCACTTTCTCACCCAGCGCGCCTTTGAAGGGACGATGTGGCAGCTTGGGTCCATGGCCGCCGCAGCGGCGGCAGGAAAATGATCCATCACCCGCGACGGCCGCACCCACTGAACCGCCAACCGGCTGCATGGCCGGAGCGGGCACGTCGGCGCCGATTTCCTTGAGCATCGCCTCCATGGCATTCTTCGGCATGAGATCGCCCTTCTTGTGGGCGATGAGATAACCATTGCGCAGCGTCTGCTTGGCCAGCTCCTTGTCGCCGCAAGCGATTTGTGCCCGGCCGAGCGATTCATATCCCTTCGACAACTGGCTGTTGAGCGCAAGCACGCGCTGAAAAGTCTGCGCCGCTTCCTGATGCCGACCAGCCTCGGTGTAGGCATTGCCCAGGCTCATCCAGGCCAGTTCATCCCTCGGGTCGGACTCGGTCATCTTCTTGAACTGCTCAATCCGTGCCTCGTTGGCCATGGTGCGGGTTCCTTTGTGTGTTGGTACTCGGATAAGACCAGAGAGTATAGCGACTGCTCGGCTCCCTCTCCCTTGAGGGAGAGGGCTGGGGTGAGGGTGTCGAATGCGCGCTGACCAACGGACTGTGGACAGTCCGGCTCAGAACTTGACAGAGTTTTGCTGAACCTGCTCCGCCGCCTCCCCCTTCGGCCGACTCTTCCACCTTCGGTGCATCCACAAATATTGCTCCGGCGCTTTGCGAATGAAGTCCTCCATCGCGGTGGAAAACTCCTGCGTCACCCAGCGCAGCGGGTCATCCTGCCGGCGCCACTCGTCCGGTTCGATGATGCGATTCAACTCGATCTCGTAATCGAACCGCGGGCTGATCCGCCTTGCACATCCCACGATGATCGGCACGTTGTGCTCCATGGCCAGCAGCCCGATCGACTTGTACGTCGACGCCGCCCTGCCGAAGAAATCGACAAACACCCCTTTTGATCCGGCGTTCTGATCGGCGATGAAGCACAGCGCCCCGCCCTCCCTGAGCACGTCCTCGGCCGAGCGCGTCGCCCCCTTCTTGTAGAGCAGCTTCAGCCCCCCCGCTTCTCGAGCATCGAGCAGCAGGGCATTCAACCTGGGATTATCCAGCGGTCGCATGACCGCGGTGATGTCGAAGCCCAGCCGGGCCAGCGTATAGCCAAGCAACTCGAAGCTCCCGTAATGCGCCGTGCACATAATGCACCCGCGCTTGGAGAGCAGAATGCGAATCGCATCGCCCAGCCCGGGGTTGAGCCGAACATGTCGCGCCCACGTGCCCGGTCGGATCAGCCGCGGCGTCTGCCACATCTCCACGCCGAAGAGCATCGCCAAGTGCTGCATCGAGGCCAGCGCGATCTGCGAGACACGCTGTTCATCCATCTCCGGAAATGACCGACGAATGTGCTCCTCGGCCCGGGCACGATGGGCGCCCAGCCGCGCGATGCGTTTGCGGATACATGGTAAGACCCACCACGCGGTCGCGAACTTTGGCGCGTAAAACCAGAGCGACCCCAGGCCGCGCATGAGTCGCCGGGCCGTCTCAAACGGGAGAATGGAGATGACGGTCGTGGCCACCCGCACCGCGACATACGCCAGGTTGTCCAGCCACGGCTTTCTGGGCTTCATTCGCCCTGCATTCTAAGCGATGAACTTGGATCGCCCTACGGCAGTAGGTGACAGGAGGCGCGGGCAAAACAAAGGAACCGGGTTTTGCAGACGTTCGCGCATTTCACCCCCTGTTGCCGCAGAGGGTTCCGACCGCAAGCAACCTTGAACTGAGCTACCATACGGCCATGAACTTGCTGCGCTATCGCCCCAGCCGCAATGTCGTTTTCGCGTTTCTGCTCGCGCTATCGGCTCTGGCGCTCAAACTGCCGCCGGCCTTTTCCGACGGGTTGAAGCACGTCGGCCATTACTTCGTGCCCTTCCAGAGTGCCGCCTATGACGCCGCCCGATCCGCGACGGCATCCGTGGCCGACGTGGATGAACCCTCGCGCGTCGCCGCGCTCTCCCGCGAGCGCGATGCCCTGTCCCACGCCCTCATCTCCCAGACTGCCGAGCTGGATCGCCTCACCGAGGAAAACCGCCGCCTCTCGGCCATTCGCACGGCGGTCATGCCCGAGCCGGTGCCTCTGCAGCCGGCGCGAATCGTGGGCCGCGACATCGTGGCCGCGCGCGATGCCCTGCTGGTCAGCCGCGGCAAATCGCGAAATGTCGCCAATCGCGACTGGGTGGCCTCCCGTTTCTTCATCGATCGCGGCGCGATCGAGGGGCTGGAAAGCGAGCAGGCCGTTTTTGCGCGCGAATCGCTGCTGGGCCGCGTGGAGCAGGTCAGCCAGTACATGTCCCGCGTGCAACTGCTGTCCGACGTCGACAGCACGCGCATCGAAGTGCGGATCGGCCGCGTAGTTGATTCGAAGGGCGGCGAATTGGAAATTCCGCTGGAGACGGACGAACCGATTCCGATGCGACAATCGCGGCTCGTCGTGGTCGATTACGTGTGCAGCCTGCGCGGCATGGGCGGCGGACGCATGGTGGTCGAGGACGTGCCGCATCGATATCTCGAAGGCAAGGGCGACGCCGAGCCGGGCGATTTGCATCGCCGCGTGAATGTCGGCGATCTGGTGTTCTCCGCGCCGGGTCAATTCGGCATTCCGGTGTCGATGGTCGTGGGCAAGGTCGTCGAGATATTGCAGAAGCCGGAAAAACGGCTGGTGGCCGACGTGATCGTGGCCCCGGTGGTCGAGCTCGATCGACTGGAGGATGTGTGGGTGATTCCATCATCGCCGGCCGGCAGCACTCCGCCATAGTGAACATTAGGTAAACTGCCTGAACTCAAGCCCGATGCGCAGACCGAGGACCTGTATTATTTATTTATTCGGAAGAGAAAATGGGAAAGAACGATCCATTCGAGGAAGATCCATACGACACCGAAGATGAGCTCAATGAAGAGCTTGTCGACGACGAAGAAGAGGGCGTCGAAACCGATGAAATCGAGCGGCCGCGTCGCAAGCCGCGCGGGCTGGATGTCATTCACGATGATGCGTCCGTGCTGATCGTGGACAAGCCTGCGGCCGTTGCGCTGCAATCTGACGACGCAGGCCGGGCGATCCTGCACGACGTTACTGAGGACGACGATTACGACCTGCCCGGCGAGACGTTCGTGGTGCATCCCGTCGACTCCGACGCCAGCGGTCTGATCGTCCTGGCGCGGTCCGAAGCAGTGCGCGATCAACTGCGCGGCGACATCGAGGCCGGTCGCATGGATATTGTCCATCACGCCATCGTTCAAGCCGTCTTGCCGGCCGAAAGCGGCGCCATTCGCGCGGGCATCAGGGTGACCGACGAATCGCGCGGCCGCGTGCGCATCGACGCCGGCGGCCGCGCCGCGGTCACGCTGTGGCGGACATTGGATACGTTTGTCAATTACGCGCTGCTGGAATGCAAGCCGCGATCGATTGAGCTGTGCCAGGTTCGGGCTCACCTGCAGCACGCCGGCATGCCGCTGGCGGTCGACAAGATCTACGGCGGCGCGCAACACCTCATGCTGTCGTCATTCAAGGCGGGTTATCGCAAGAGCC
>CAYXEY010000200.1:0-8723 GCA_964464105.1 uncultured Planctomycetaceae bacterium | reverse complement strand
ATCCGTGGTCAACGCCAACCCAAATTGGTGGTCAAGAGGAGTGCAATTTCGCACATACCTGAGGACTGCTCACCACATCGCTTGCGTCGGTAGTAGCTTCCGCACTTTCCCCGTCTCTCACCGCTAAACAGCGCTTTCCGGTAGCGGACTTTAGAGCGGCTTGATACTGGCCAGCATGCAGAAATTCTGCCCGTGTAGCGTCACGACCGGACAAGCCACTAGGGTGGCGGTCAGGAAGGCAGGCAAACGGAACACGGCGAAGCACCTCGAAGGCGCTGGCCACTTGCCATCCAACTGGGCGCGGCCTTTAATCGGCGGATCTGGAAAGGAGACGGATATGCCATTGTTGGACGAGATTATTGGGTGGGCCGGCGGACTCAGACCCTGGCAGCAGGAAGCACTGCGCCGGATATTTGCCCGGGCCGAACTAACCCAAGATGACATCGAGACCATTCTGCGAATGGTTCGCGAGCAAGAACGGGAAGACGCAACCACGGGGGGAGCACGGCCATTCACGCTGGACGACGTACCAGGCGCCGGAAGTGGCGCAACCGTGCGGTTGGTGGGTGTCTCGGGGCTAGACCAGGTAAACGGCTTCCCGTCCGGTCGTGCCTTTGACCTCGCACCGGAGGGCATGACCATTTTCTTTGGTCATAACGGCGCCGGCAAATCCGGCTACGCCCGCGTCTTCAAGAATGCCTGCAACGCTCGGCATCGGGTGGAGGTCCTGCCCGACGCTTTTGGGGCGGCAACCCCAGCTAGACTGCCATCAGCAGATTTCGCCATTTTGGTGGATGGCACTCCGGAAACCGCACGTTGGGTCCAGAACGGGCCGGCCCATTTGCATTTGAGTTCGGTCTCGGTCTACGACGCGGCCTGTGCCAATGACTACATCGACGCGGAAGGGACCCCTGCATTTCAGCCCTACGGACTCACTCATCTGACGCGCCTGGTCCTACTTCAGCGTGATTTACAGGCACGGATTGGGACCGAACGCAATGCCTTGGCTCTGGATACCCGGCAATTCGAACCGCTGAAGGGTGACACCGAAGTCGGCCGCTACATCGCCAAATTAGGTGGGGACTCGGACCGCGCCGTGCTTGCTCGATTAGGGACGGTCGGTGACGATGAACTCCGGCGACTGGAGTTTCTGAAGCGGACATTACTGGAAAGCGATCCTGTGCCGCAGGCGCTGGCCTTGGAACGTTTGGCGACACGCTTGGACCAGGCGCAGCGTCGAGCCGAGGAAGTCCAGCGCTGGGTGAATGATCGTGCCATAGCACGGGCAAAGGAACTGATTACAACGGAAAAAACCGCGCATCTCGCCATGCAACTGGCGCAAGCGCGTCTTCAGGATCGAGACACACTGAACGCCATGGAGTTGCCGGTAACGTCCTCACCCACCGCCACGCTGCTGGAAGGCACAGGAGCTGAACTCTGGCAAACGATGTACCGAGCCGCTGAGGCTTTCTCTCAGCAGACGGCATACCCTGAACATCCCTTCCCGCACCTGGAACCGGACGCTTACTGCGTACTCTGCCAGCAACCTTATTCAACGGATGCCTCGGAGCGCATGCGGCGTTTCGCGGCATTTGTCGCCGACAGCGCCACGGCGGATGCGCAAGCCGCCACGCTTGCGCGCATGAACGCTCTAGGGAAGGTGCAGGCTGTCGATCTAAACGTTCTGGATGTGCCAACACGGGCTGACGTGGAGGAGCGACTGCCCGACCTACACGCTGCCATCACCGCAGCGGCATCGGTCTGGACCGCCCGGCATACTTGGGTTAGCCAAGCCCTGCAAACTGGAAACTGGTCCCCCGAGTCAGAACCGCTTCCTATCGAAGCAAACCTCGATAGTCTCTTCGCCGCCAAAGCTGCTTCGCTCCGAGTCGACGCCAATACCCTGCGGACCTCTGCCGATCCCGCTCTACGCTTGGCGCTGACCCAAGAACTGGCAGAGCTAGAAGCCCGACAACGCCTCGCCAACCAGCTTGGCGCGGTGGAGCGCTTTGTTCAGGACAGTCAGGTCCATGCCACATTGAGCCGCTGCCATGCCGCCCTCAACCCAGCGGCAGTGTCACGCAAACTGACGTCCCTGGCGGCGACGCATGTGACCGAGGCTCTGGCCGCTTCTATGAATGCTGAGTTGAAAGCCCTGGGCTATAAGCGACGGGTGCAACCCGACCTGAGCGGGCGCACAGAGCTGGGGGTGACCAAGGTCACGCTGCGCCTGCAGGAAATCACGGCGAAAGCCTCCAAGGTGCTGTCAGAGGGCGAGCAGCGCGCGTTGGGGATGGCTATGTTCCTCGCCGAGCTCGAATCCCTGCCACATACTTCGACCGTTATTTTCGACGATCCGTCTACGTCGCTGGATCACGTATATCGTCGGGCCATAGCTCGGCGTTTGGTAGCGCTGGCTGAGACCCGCCAAGTGCTGGTGTTCACCCATGATGCGGTGTTCCTGACCGAGCTCGCGATGGCGCTTCAGCGCGCTGATCGCTCGGCCAGCTACAAGACCATCGGTTGGGACGAGTCGCCGGGACTAGTGAGCGAGGGGCTGACGTGGACGACGATGGACACCAAGGCCCGCCTGGCCGATCTCGAAAGTCGTGCGAAAGCACTGAACGTTCCGGTCGGCAGCGACCCGGATGATGAGCTTGAGCGGCAAATCGCATCGGGATACTCAAGCCTCCGAGGCACTGTCGAGCGCGCCATACGCGAGGTTTTTTTGAACAATACCGTCCAGCCGTTCAGCGATGTGGTGAGCGTAGAAGCATTTGGTGCTGTCATTGGCCACCCCGCAGAGGAGTGGGAGCAGTTGCTGGCAGTGTATGCGCGGGCCTGCGAAGCTACCGAGGCCCACGACACCCCAGGCGAGCGCCAACTACCGCTTCCCGCGCGTGAGGAGTTGCTCGGCGATATCGCCCAGGTCCTGGAATTAATCAAAAACGCGACTAAACGCCGAACTGCCTACGAGAATCTACGCCGGGAGCGGACCGCGCAACGCAAGAAGCTCTTCGGCGGCTAGCCCGACGTTTCATGCCGGGCTGGTCGGGCATGGCTGTGTTTCTTTCGAATATTGCGAGCTCTCCGTTTCAAAGTTTTTTGTGGCCTCGCGGATCAAGAGGAAGCACATTGGAGGCCGGCAGTTGGCGCTCCAAGTCCGCAATACGGTCGTACAGCTCAAGAATGGTGGCGTCGGCCTCACTGAGTAGGCTGGCTAGGTGGTCACGCTGCTGCGTGATTTCCTCGATCCGTTCTCGAAGTCCACGATTTTTTCTGCGGGCTAATAAGCTGACTTGGCGCACTGATGGCGGACGTTGCTCAGCGTGTCCTTCCACGTACTTTTGGATCTCAGCGATCAGTAGGGGGAAACGAGCTTTTTTCAGTGCAGAGGGGTCGCTGCCGGCCTCCTTGGCAACGTTGTTCTGACTTACGGGCGTCCCCTTCGGCAGTCGTTCGGGCTTGTTGCTCTTCAGCCGCTCGAACGCTGCGCGATACTGCTCGCCGGCACTCATTCGCTTAGCCGGGTCAGCGGATTCATGTTTGCCGGATGACATGGCGATAATTCTCCACACTACGTTTCTGGGCTTCCAACGAAGTCCTTAGCGGACTGTCTACCTCGGCAGCGGCCAGGCGCTCATCCAATACCGCCTCCAACACTTCGACTTCGTCGAGTTGCTCGGGGTCATAGAGAACGTCCGCACATGGTTTGGTTTCTCCGGGGGAGTCGCCCCCTCCGCAGCGAGCGATATTGTCGATGCCCCCATAGGGACAGGGGGTACGGCTCGTGCAGATGCCCAGCAAAATCGGTCGATGAGTGACCGTCCCCTTCTTAGCCAGATTGATCGCTTTCTTAGCATCAGAGGCTGAGATTAGGCGGACAATCTCAGATTTTCGCTTCTCGCCGTGGGGGCTGACGAATCGGTTGCTCGTCAGCTGTTGCAGCTGCCTACCCAAAGTTTCGTACATGGTGCGGACGTAGTAGGTATGGGCCTTCTCTTCCAGCCGTACCCTGGAATGGTTTTGCCCGTAGTAGAGACTCATCGCTCTGGCGACGTGCTTTAGCTGAAACTGCAATGAAGCGTCGCTGACCAGCCCGGATGCCTGCATATTCACTGCGCCGGTTCGTCGGAGTTGATGCCAGGCCAACGGCCAGATTTTGCCGACCGCAAACTCGTCGGTCAGCGTCGGCGTCACCAACCGAGCCAATTCGAAATCTTCCGGCGTAATGCGCAATTGCTCACGGTCGAACAGCTTGTCGAACCACTGAAGCACATGGGCATAGCTCGGAATCGATGGCCGAATCGTGCGGTTGATCTTGGTGAACTTCGTTCCCCACGGTTCAAGGCAATAATCAAGCAGATAGCGCTTGGCCGGATCATCCGGCACCGAGGCCTCGCCGGGGGGAGAGTCGCATTCTGCGCGGAGGTCTGCGACCACACGCATGGCTTCAACTGCCACCTGAGCTGACGGGGACGTCACCCAAAGTGCCTCAGAATCCGACATCGTCTTGGTCGTTCGTCCGCACAATACATGGATGTCGCCAAACTGCGGATCACGTTCTATGTGCAAGCAATCGGCGCGCAGGTTCCAAGCCTCTTCGACTCGCATGAGGCTGAAGTTCAGCAGATAGCACAGTCCAGATCGACTCACGAGGTTGAGGTAGCGACTCAGAGTTTGAATGCGAATTTCGTCGTCGCTCACTCCCAGCCAGCGACGAAATAGTTCCACCATGCCAAACCGATGCGCGGTGTCGATGAATGGGCCGTAGTACTGCCGCCCAGTCCACTTTCCGTTTGATCCATCCGACGGCCACTGAAACGGATAGAACGATTGTGGCCTGCGTTGTCCTTGGAGACTGGCAGAGTTGTGCCGATAGGCAGCCAGACAGAAGCGGAAGCACTCCTCGACTTGGCCTCGATGCGCCAAAAAGTCATCCAGGCATTCGCGCAAGCGTGTGATTTGATAGTGCCAAATGCGGGGCGGGATATAGGGGGTCTGGAGCTTCTGGTGGTCGGGCATGGCCGCTGCGAGGCGTGCCAACCCTGCGCGATCCAACAAGGTGAACCCCAGCGCATCCCGCCGCTCATACAGTTCGTGCAGCAATGCCAAAAACTCACCGGACCGGGAAGCCTGGAGCACCTCCGGGAGACGGTCGGCAACGCGCGGAAAATGACTCAGTTCGGATGCGAGAATGCCTTCTTGAGTGCACAAGACGAACAGCCGACGCATCTGGTCGAAGCGCGTTTTCAGGCCTCGGTATCCACGGGCTCCATTGGGGCCGTATAGCCACCAGCCGATTACGGTCCGCAATAAATCGGCGTTCGCAGGATCGATCGCGGCGACATATTTCTTAGCTGGGCCATCGCCGAAATTGAGAGTGAGCCGTTTTCCCGCCCATGGGTCGAGCCGCCAAATGGCATCGCCCCAACGGCTCACCACCTGGCCAGCGGCATCTATGATGACCGGCCAATCACGCTGCGGTGGCCAGCACGGCGGACGGTAGTTCGGCGCATCAGGAATCGCTAGGGGCGAGTCGATGCCGAGGCCAAGTTCGGAAAGAATATTTTTCGTCATGCTGATCTTTGTCGCAGTTCTGCCAATCGGATGAAGCCATCCCAGGCCGGGTGGTAGTCACCTTCACTTATGCGCGCTCTGGCTTCTTCGACCCAAAGCCTGCGGACCTCGCTACTTTCTTCGAAGAAGCGCAGTTTGGCCGTCAGCCGATCGATCACCAGCAGGGCCGGATGCTCTGTCGTCAGGTGCTTACCCGAACTGGATGGGCGGTAGCGTGCCAGTTCAAGCGATTTGAGGTGGCGCAAGCTACCGAGAGACCACACATGATCCTCACTTTCGATATCCCGGTGCTGGGTACAGAACAGGCAACCGGCAGCATTGATGCAGTCGGGTCGCGGACCATTCTTCGGCATCGTGCCCACTGGTTCAGGTGTGGCCGATACACATCTACCAGGAGCAGGAGGTGAAAGGGACGGATCGGTTTGCTGATGGAAGCGCGTAATTTCCACCATAGCGATCTGCGGATGGGGGTCGGCATATACGCGTATCAGCGTTTGCACCGTATGCTGGGCCAACTCCGCAACCTGTTGGGGATTCTGGGACTCCCGAAGCAACCAGTTGATGCGCGTCCCGCGCAGTTTTCGCGGTCTCACTATCGGTATGCCAAGCTCGCGGCAGATGCGCGTAACGTTCGTGAACTGCGTCGCCTCTTCTAGGATTCGTCCCCCGCTACGTATAAGCGGAAAGAGCAAACCATCCGGCTCATTGGGAAACCATTCGGAACGCCATTCGAGATAGCGCTCGAACCACTCTCGATAACTGGCAAAGATCTCGAATAGCACTTCTCCTTCCCGTCGATTTTTGTAGGTACGTACCTGGTAGCCGTCTATGTGGCTGGTGTAATGAAACTGCTCAACCCGCAGGGTATGTGCTTGCTGGAGGTTCAGACCGGTCTGGGCGATGAACATCAGCAATTCACTCTCGATCCGTAAATTGACGATGGGGAAACGGGTCCGCAGTGTCCGATCTGCATCGTGGGCGGCACGCGCCGCCAGGGATGCTTCGATTTGCGCTTGGTTTTGCGGCCTGGTACGGCGGGCCGCTACTTTCTCGGGGCTCTGCAATCCCGACCATAGTTCCAGCACTTGGCCGGTGCGTAACGAAATACAAACTGGGAGGGGGGCCATTGTCCCCCTCCAGGTCAATGCCTCGCATACGTCAGCTAGAAGGTGTCCGAATGCGAAGGTGTTTTGCAGATTCTGCTTGTCCGCTTTGCTCGTATGTACCTTGCCTTTGCCGCGCGGCTTGCGAATACGTGTGCTCTTGCTCAGGCTTGCTTGGCGGTCCAATGCTCGGTCCAGCATCGTCGCCGTGAGCCTGGTGAGATCGTACAGGGACCCATCGCTGAAATTGCGTTCGACTCGATGACGCTGGAGCAAGTGATCGGTCCAACGAATGAACGTGTCGGCCGCCGTCTCGAGACTGAGATTCACGTTTTCTGAATCGATCCAGGCAAAGAATCGGCGCAATGCACTGATCTTGTTCTGCACCGAGAAGCGACTTCCGCCACCAGCAAGGTCGTCAGTCATGTGCTCATGCAGCTGCGTCACCAGCTCGAAACGTTCCGGCAAGGGACTGCCGAGTTCGCCCTGCGCGATCTGGCGGCCCACATGCTTCACCTTTGCTGCTGCACCTCCGCGAAACAGCAGCGGCCGGAGGTCCCAGGGCGTTTCAGTGGCCCCATACTCAAGCATCGGGAAAGTGAGGTCGAATTCGGAACTATCCATCGTGCCGCGCCCCAGCGCCGATCCCGCTAAATGCCGCCATGAAGCTATTTGAGAGGGCTTGTTTGATCGGCAGTGCCTGTACGAATCGGATGTATTTGAAGGTGGTGGCTTCAGAGTTAGGCCCATGGAGCAACGCGTCGCTGACCGTCGCAATTACAATAGCGACATCGGCACAAGCCGATAGCGCCAGACGTGCCAATTCGGTACCGAAGGTGCAGCGCGACTGATGGAAGCGGAATTTACGGAGCACCTGTAGTTCTGCTTTGACGCCCCGTTTTCGAAACTCGGACATCTCAACATTCACAGCAGATGACTGATCGGTGCCGCGCCTGCCATAGGCGTTACCAAAGCGGGTCAAGAACAGCAAATCACGATTCTCGGGCGAGGCTTTCGCCTCTCGTTCCATCCTCCGCCAGCCTTTGGCATATTCCAGCAATTCATCACGCAACGCTTCGGGTATCCAGACCTGGCCAGTCACACCGAATTTCGTGTGCACTGGCGGAGCTGCGCCTGGACCAACTGCAAGGCGTAGAAGCCCTTCAGCGGAAGGGTCGGGGGCGGCGCGCTCCAGAGACTGAATCTTGAGATCACAGATGCTGCCGAGCCGCATCCCGGTAAAAAATCCAAGGGCCAACATGAGGTAGAGCTCGGGCGTGGCGTTCTCTGCGGCGAAATCCAGAATTGCATCGCGATCGGTCTCCGAGACTGGCAACAGCCCATCTTCAAGCGTTTGGCCTGGGCGCTTACGGTTCGGGATGCTGAGGTCGGTGGTGGTTCCGCTGATCGTTCGCTCGAACCCCACCCGGTCGAAGTATTTAACGACGTAGGGTTTTTCCCGCCACAGCTGGACGTGTGGAGAAAGAAGCTCCCTATGCCTTACCCACCGATAGAACATGATGCAATTGCGCATGTACTCAGACGCCGTGGATGGGCCGATCTGGCCGGCATCGCGCATCTTGATCAACGCCCCTCGGTATAGCACCAGGCAGCGGTCAGCTTTGCGAGCGGGAAACTCGAACCACTGCAAATCACGAGATTCAAGAAATTTAGCGTAATTGAGAAGGCCATTCATGTTACTGGCAACGGTCTTAAGAGAAGCGTCACCAGTCGTTGCTCGCTCCACTGCCCACAGGTTTGCCTCCCTCCAAGGTGCATAGTCTGCCCAAAAGATTTGGGGCAAGCCCTCAATGGATGGCCGGCTGCTACTGGGGGAGTATGCGACGGCGTTCTCTCTGCGCACGAGGTAATGGGGCACGAAATGAATGCGCTCTAGCGTCGCCATTCAACGCCCCTGGGACGCTTAACAATGTCCATAGATAGAACTCAATAGCTTAGGCGTCCGCACTATACAACTTACTCTTATCGCACGAGTACAAAGGCAAACGGGGTGAAAGCCCCGGACGCAAAGCCACGGAC
>CAYXEY010000199.1:1518-8728 GCA_964464105.1 uncultured Planctomycetaceae bacterium | reverse complement strand
GTCCCCGGGTCGCTCGGGTGCGGAATGCGACCGGCCCCTTAAGTCGAGTCCCGAAGGTCGGAAGGACTTGGCCATCACTCCTGACTGAAGGGTATTCCCATGCAGCGGTGTGGAGTTGGAGAGACGGCGCGCGGGTTGAGCCGGACGGGGCGCTGGACGCGATCTTTGGCGACAGCTGTATTTATTCTCGGCGGCTTCGCCCGTTGCAACGATGACGGAAGCGGACTGCTCCTGGTCCCCGGGCTGCTCGGCCCTTTTCAGGTGTCGGGGACCGTCGCGGACGCTGCCGGCAACGGCGTGCCGAACGTGACGGTTTCAGCCGGCGAAGGCAATACAACTGTTACTGATTCCTCTGGCGCGTTTGCGGTGATGGTTTCGAGATTCTGGTCCGGCTCGCTCACACCGAAGAGTGACGCGCACACATTCACGCCGGCAAGTCTTGAACTTCAAAATGTCACCAGTCCGGTGGCCATGCAGAACTTCGTGGCCCAGGCGCTCGCCGGGTCGCCACCATCGGATCCCGGTTCGCCGCCACCCTCCGACCCGGGTACGCCGCCGAATAATCCGCCGACACCCCCAAACCCGCCGCCCACCAAGCCCGGCGAGACCACGCCGTCGGTTGAAAACGGCAACGATTCCACCGCCCCCGGCACCTCGAAAATGTTGACCCTGGCCGGATCCGATCCGAACGGTGCGGATCTGACATTTTCCATCATCTCTCAACCTACGCGCGGAGCGCTGAGCAGCTTGAACAATTCGGCGACCAGCTCGGCCACCGTGCTGTACACACCGCCGGCAACAGGCAGCGGGGTGGATACCTTTACGTTCCGGGCGCAGAATGCAGCCGGCGCACAATCCACGATTGCAACATTCACGGTGAATCTGGTCACGGCGGCTCCGCCGGGCGCGCCGCTGGCCGTAAGCCAGATGCTCCATGTGCAGGCCGGCACTGCCAAGCCATTCGCCCTCGCGGCCATGTCGTTGAATGGAACGGAACTGAGCTACACGGTGCTCACGCCGCCCGCGTATGGCACGCTCTCAGGCACGGCGCCGAATCTTGTCTACATTCCAGGCGCCGGTTTCACCGGAACCGACACGCTCTCGTTCAAGGTCACCAATGGCGGACTCGACAGTGCGGCCGCGACGGTCACGTTGAACGTGCAGACCGCGGCGAATTACGCGCCGCCGGCCGGCGTGCCCACGCCCGGTTTCGGCATCACCCAGACGGTCGCCAGCGTGTATGGCAATGATTCGTACTTCACCCACTGGGTTGATCCGACCCATCCCAACTCAACCGATTCATCCAACCCCAATGGAACGCAAATCAAGCCGCGCAAGGGTATCCCCGGTAACGTCGCTCCGGGCAGCGTCGTGGTCATCGCCGCCGGCACATTCAATTCGCTGGTGGCCATCACCGCGGCCGGCACCGCGGCCCAGCCGATTTTCTATCGCGGTCTGAATCCGGCGGCTCCGCCGCTGATCAAAAACAAGCTTGCCATTGAGGGCGCGGCCAAATACGTCATTGTCGAGAATATCGCGCTCGATCGCGACTACCAGACCTCCGGCGTCAACATCATCGGCCCGGCCCATCATGTGTCCTTCCGCCACTGCGACGTGTCGGACGCGCAGGGCGCCGTTCTGATTTACGGCGACGTGAACAATATCGTGGTCTATAACAACCACATTCACGATTGCGGCGACATGAGCGCAGCGGCCGACATCGATGACAACGGCGTCATCATCGGCAAGGGCGTTGATTGCTGGGTGCTCGACAACGTCGTGCGACACTGCGTCGGCTCGGGCATCGTGCTGAACCCCGGCTTCGGCTCCCCCAACAATCAGATCAATCATTGCTACATTGGTCGAAACCAAGTCCATAACGTGCGGCAGTCGGGCGTGTGGAGCAAGCAGAGCGAGGACTGCGTGTTCAGCCAGAACACGGTGTGGTCGATCCGGGTGACCAATCACACCTCAGCCGACGGCATCGGCTATCAATATGGGCCCGAGCGCCTGTGGATCCTGAACAACCGCGTATTCGACTGTGAATTCGGCATTCGCTCGGGCAGCAACAGCGTCTCCAACCCGGGGCAAAACACCTACATCGTCGGAAACGTCTTGCACGACATCCACGACAAGCGCGGGCAATTCGACGCCGGAAGCGCCTGGAGCAACGCGGGCATCATGCTGGTGGGCGGCGTGAACCGGTTCATCCACCAGAACACGATCTACAACTGCGACGCCGGCATGAACTTCCCCGGCGACGGCAGCTACACGATCTCCAACAACATCGTCGCCAACGTCACGCAGACCGGCGGCAATCACATCTGGGTTCAGGACGAGGCCGGCAACACCGGTTGGACCATCGCCAGCAATCTGGTCTGGCAGCCGGGCGGCGGTGCGACGAAATTGAAGTTCCGCAACAGCGTGATGACGCTGCAGGGTTTGCAGCTCATGCAAGGCGCGCATGCCATGGCCAACGTCGGCGGCGATCCGCGCTTCGTTGCCGCTGCCCAGGGCGACTTCCACTTGCTCTCGGGCAGCCCGGCGGTGGACGTCGGCCAGACGATGACGTTTCCGGTGCTCTTCCAGACGCTATTCAACGTGGCCGCGAATCTCGATCTCGACGGCGTGCTCCGTCCGTCCGACGGCGACGGCAATGGCCAGGCTGGGTGGGATATCGGGGCTTATGAAAAGCCGTAGAAACTTGGCAGGGCCCCCTTTGCAGTGACGAGGGGGGCCTGCGGGACTCATCGGGTTCTTCCCCAAAATCAGTTGTGTTGGGTCGTCAGACTCCGTCGCTGAACGGGTACTCCTTTTCGGAACGGCCTGATCGCCGATCGGTGATTAGGGTCACGATGTTCCAATTCAGATAAGGAACCCGTGCGACATGAGAAGCGTTGAACCCATCACGGCCAAAGGCCTGCTTGTTTCTTTGATCGTTGGATTGTCGACCATCATCGCCGGCCTGCCGGCAAGAGCCGCCATCAACATTACCGCGATTGGCACACTTCCCGGAGGAACCTATTGCTCGGCCAGGGCGATCAACGCGGATGGCTCGGCCGTCGCGGGCAATGCGGACACCACCAGTGACGGGGGCGGTGAACGCGCCTTTCGCTGGACCGTTTCCGGTGGAACTCAGAGCTTGGGAACGCTTCCCGGCGGCGCATCGTCGAGCGCGCGGGGCATTAGCTCCGATGGCAGCGTCATAACCGGCGAAAGCAGTTACTCCGGCGGCACGCATGCGTTCCGATGGACTGTCGCGGGCATGGTCGATATAGGCGAACTGTCCGGCGGAGCTTCACATTGGTCCGGCGGACACGCCCTGAGCGCGGACGGTTCCACAATCGTTGGAAACAGCAACTCCTCCGTTGGATTTCGGGGATTTCGCTGGCGGACTGTTGGCGGCATTGAGAGTCTCAATGCGCTGCCGGGCGGCTTCAATTCTGACGCCCATGCTGTCAGCGCTGATGGATCCGTCGTCGCCGGACTCTCCGATTCGCCCGGCGGCAATCGCGCTTTTCGATGGACCAGCGGGACCGGAATGGTCAGCCTGGGCGTTTTGCCGGGCGGCTCAACCTCATATGCCTGGGCGATGAACGCCGATGGCAGCGTGATCATTGGAAAGAGCGATCCCTTTGGTCAGACAGTGCCATTTCGTTGGACATCCGCCGGCGGCGGCAACATGCAGAATCTCGGCTTGCTGCCGGGGAGTCCGTATGCGTCGGCCCATGGCGTAAGCGGAGATGGTTCCATCGTCGTTGGTGTTTCGGCTCAGCCGGGTTGGGCGGGATACCACGCATTCATGTGGACTCCCGAATTGGGCATGGTGGACCTCAACACCTACCTGCCGACGCGAGGTTTGGATCTTTCCGGATGGACGCTGTCCCAGGCGTATGGCGTGTCGGCCGATGGCACAGCCATCATCGGTGACGGGTTTTTCAATGGGCAGTCTCGTGGCTGGGTCGTGCGCGGACTTTCGACCAGTTGCACTGCGCCGCAAATCTCGTCGCATCCGGCGTCAGCCGGCGTGTGTGGTTCCGGCGGTGCGAGTTTCTCGGTCGCGGGGAGTGGCGGTGGTCCGCTCAGCACGCAATGGAGAATTGAGTCACCGGCGAATAGCGGCACGTATGTCCCGCTGACTGGGCCGATCTTCACTGAACCTGCGAGCGGATTGAGCATCGCAGTGCTCAATGCATCGGCCAGCACGGTCACCCTTTCCAACGTGCAGCTCGGCAGTCATCCCAATGCCATTCGCGTTGTGGGTGTCGTCATCAACAGTTGCGGCAGCGCGACGAGCAATCCGGCCACGCTCACGCGGTTCGTGGCGGGCAGTGGCGATGGCGACCTCAATGGAACAACCAATGGCGCCGACATACGCGGAATGGTACAAGTACTCTTGAATGGCGGAATCGCAGGCGCGTCGTATTGCGCCTATGACATGAATACCGACGGCGTTGTAAATGCCGCGGACCTGACGCCGTTCATTGCGCTTCTCGTGAATTGACGGCTACGCCTGGAGCGACCTTTCCCGGCAGTATTCGATAAACGTCATTACCGCGTCCAGGTTGTCCATTCGGGGACGCAAGCGGTATAGCGGGTTGCTGCCGAGAAAGGTAAAGCCGTCGTCGAGGTCGGCGGGGCGAGACTGGCCCATGAAAGCGAAGTCGACGTCTACGCCGATCAGCAGCACATTATCCCAGTACCAGCGGGTCTCGATCCAGATGCCCGGCTCGTCCACCAGGTCCAGGCCCAATTCAAAGACTCCGCAGATCCAGCGGCGCATGGACTGTGATTCGCTCGCCGGCGGCCCCAGCAGCAGATTGATGCGATCAGTCAGGAGCTCGCGAAGCGCGGTGTCGATCGGCATGGTCATGGATTCAGATTCCCGGGGTCAAAGAAGACGGCCCCGGAAGCGCCGTGTCAGCGCTTCCGGGACCGTGGTGTTTCACTCCAACCCAGATTGACTACTTACTGGACCAGGCAATCGACGAATGACTGGATGTCCCGGGCATTCACCGAACCGGCGCCGTCCATGTCGGCGAAGATGTTGTAGGTCGAGGCCAGGATCGCGTTGATGAAGCTCGGCACGTCCGCAACGGTGCGTGCTCCGTCTCCATCGGTGTCGCCCAGCACGAAGATGTGCAGCTTGCCCGCGCCGAACTGAGTGGCCGCGTTGCCGCCGACACGAATGTAGTAAGTCGTGTTGGCAACCACGGGCAATGCGCGAATGCCTGCCTGCGTCGATGCGGTGCAACCGGTGGGGGCGCCCGAGCCGGTCGTGCTCATGTTGTCGTTGCAACCGATCTGGTTGCCGTTGCAGGCGTCGAAGACCTGGATCACGCTGTTCCAGGTGCCGCCGCCCGGGCAGGTGGTCAACGCGATGCGACCACAGGCCGGCGTGGCCGGAGTCGTGTAGGAGAACCAGACGTCACGGACATTGGCGACAGGTGTCGCAGTGCAGATGGAAGCGCTGCCCTGCACGGCCTCGGTGGTGTTCAGGCTGTTGCCCGGCGAGGCCAGGCTGGTGCTGACCACGGCCGGCGTAGCGCCCGCGCACTCGTCGTTGTTCGCCGTCGTCGGGAAAATCGACAGGTTGTAGGTCGTCGTAGTGCCGGGGTTCGTGGTGGGATGGACGCCGACGGCAATGTAGTACGGCGTATTGGCGATCATGCTGACGGTGTTGATTCGGCTGCGGCCCGTGGCGCAGGTTCCAAAATTGGAATCGAAGTCATCGTTGCAGGCGATCTGGCTGCCATTGCAATCGTTGAAGACGCCCAGCACGGTATCGATCGAGGCGCCACAGGTTTCGATGCGATAGTTGTCAGTCACGGTGGGCGTGAAGACGTACCACAGGTCGGTCTTCGGGCTTCCGCAAACACCAAAGTTCGGATCATTGACCCAAGCGCCACAGGGACTCTGCGGCGGGGTCAATACGTTGATGCCCTGGGTTACCGCGATCGCGCCCGTGCAGATGTCATTGGCCGGCGCGGGGAAGGCCGGGTCGACCTGAACGACGGAACCCACGGTGGTCGCGGGCGTGCCGCAGGCGCCGGTGACGACACAGGTATAGGTGCCTGCGTCAGTCGGCGTGGGATCAATAATGCTCAGGGCCGCCTGCTGCGCGCCCGAGGTGACCGTGCCGTTGCCATTGGTGCCGTCGGCAAGCGGATTGCCGTCGCGGAACCACTGGAACGTGATGCTGCTGCCGCTGGCACTTGTGGTCAGATTGATAAAGCGCTGGCAGCGTGAGAAGTTCACGGTTGCCGTCGGGTTGCTCACGATGGCCGGCGGAACGCAGGCGCTTCCCTGCGGCAGGAGAATCCAGGGCTGAGCGCCGATGATGATCTGATTGCCGCCCTGCTGGCCGACGATGGCCGAGCCGTCGTTCGAGATGCCGCTAGGGTTGCCGAGTCGCGGCAGGCCTTTGGCGAAGTTGTTGCCTTCGCCAACTGGGCCCCAGGTGCTGTCCGATTCGGGCTCAAGCCCCGAAACGCCGAGTGCGAGGAGGTAGTCATACCAGTCGCGAAGCTTTCCGTCGGCCGCGGTCCAGATCCAGCCGCCACGCATGAACGAGCCGCAGGTGCTGTAGGTGGCAAAGCCGACAAGTGTATTTCCATCTTCGGTCATGCCGGTGATGTTGAAGGTGGGGGGGACACCGCAACTCGTAACGGTTGTCGGGAGCCACGAGGCCGCTTTGCTTGCCGTACCGCCGGTGCCTTCACCGGCACAGGTCACGGCATATTCGAACGTCGTTGGCGAAGGAACGCCGAGGACCGTCTTGAGACCGTTGTAGCTGGCGACTGAGTTGCCAGCCACAAAGACTTTGTCATTGATAGCCAGGCCATGATCGGAGGTGGTTGTGGCAAGGGCGACGTCAAGGTCGCAAGTAATGTTGGTGATGCTGACCGTGTTGAGATTGCTTCCGAGATCGATCGGGTTATCCCAGGATGAGGTGCCGGAATTCCAAACCCACTTGGCGAGGAAACCCTGGCCGCTGGGTCCGACAATGATCGTGCCCGCGCCGTTCATGTGAACGGTGCCGGCTGAGGTGGACACCATGTTCGGGAAGCCGCCAGCGTTGAGGCCTGTGGGGAGATAGGTCATGTCGTAATCGCTGCCGTTCCAGCGCCACACGACCAAGCGTCCGCCATCGGGATCGGCGACCGTGGCCGAGGCCGAGACATTGTGTTCCTGGGCGCCGACGATCACC
>CAYXEY010000199.1:0-1508 GCA_964464105.1 uncultured Planctomycetaceae bacterium | reverse complement strand
GTTCCATCATTGCTGATGGCCCAGACGGTTGTGTCACGGCGGCGGGTGGTCTGAGTGCTGGTGCGGAACGGAGACGAAAGGGTCCGCATGGTGTTGGTATCGCCATCCCAGATGCCGGCGCGCCAGCGGAAGGAGTTGGATGCGACGACGCGTGTGCCGGCGGGTAGCGAGATCGTGCCGCCCGTGCCGGTTCCATTGCAGGTTGCGGCGAACTCAAAGGTGGTGGCCGATGGGGTCCCGGTCACGGTCCATGTGCCGTTGTAAGCAGCGACCGAGTTGCCGGCGATGGTCACCGGATTGCCCGGGGCCATGAGGTGAACAGCGGACGTGGTTACGGTTGCCACACCGCCATCACATGCAATGTTGGTGATGTTCAAGGTCGTGGTGTTGGTGTTGTAAGTGCTGATGTAGCTCTGCACACCGACGAATCGGCCGTTGGGCGACATGCAGGTTGTGTTGTGGACTTGTCCGCTGTCGCCTGACCCAAAGACCTGATAGCTCTGGCTGTAGGCGTCGTTCGGGATGCCGGGAAGCTTCGTGACTGAGTTCCCCGCGGCCGAATACCGCGCCCCGGTGGCGCCGTTGGCGGGAAGCGCGAAGTCGGCGAAGGCGTTGGGAATGCTGAATGCCGGGCTGCACACGCCGGTCTTGCCGACAATGGAACCAGCGTTCGTGCTGTCGCAGGTCTGGTAGCTGCCATCACTCGAGATAAGACCACCGCCATTGACGGGGATGGTTGACGGCGTCAAGACGCCGCTGCCGTCGAGACTCCAGCGCAGCCCGCTTCCACTGATGTAGTAGGTGCCCGACTGCGGATTTGAGACGCCGCTGGGCCGGTTGCCGAGAGACGTGAGAACCGGCTGGGCCTGGACCATCGCGGTCAGCCCCAGCGTTCCCATCGCAGCTAAAAAGACCACTGTGTTTGTACGACTCATGTGCCCGTCTCCATCAGGTTTTCGATGCCTGGCAGGTCGATTTCGATCACACGAAAAACGCCTGTCTGCTTGTTTCGCCTCGTGGGCCGGATGAGCCCGCGTCGAGCGGATCCTCCGGGTCTCCGAAGCACTACAAGACCTAGAATATCCCAATCGGTTGTTTTTTGCAAGTTTCTCTGGGGAAAACTTTGAAAAATTTTCTGATATTCTTGCATTCGTATCGGTTATCCGATAAGCTGCATCAGGTGAATGAGTTAGGGATGTCGATCCCTGCTCGAGATTCCATGGTTTGAGCCAACCTGTATGAAAACCACCACCACACGGATCGAGCCGCTTCCGACTGATGCGCCCCATTTTGAGGCCCACGTAACGCATGCCCTTTCCAGGGTGCGATCCGCATTTGCCGACCTGCTGGCCGCAGTCAATGCCGATGCGACCCGTCCCCAAGACATGGCCCGCGATTTCCGCCTCAATAAGAACCTGACCTGGAAGATCTCCAGGATCATTCGAGAGCGCGACCCCGCCAGCGTGGCCCCCTTTATTCCCGGCAAAGCCGGGCTGGCCATTTTCCTT
>CAYXEY010000198.1:0-8733 GCA_964464105.1 uncultured Planctomycetaceae bacterium | reverse complement strand
CCCCCGCTGCATGTAACTTAGGTTACCACAAACAGTTCCCGCAATGCAAGGGGGGCGCGCCGCCCGTCAAAATACGAGACTTACGGCACTTCCGGGAAGGGTAAACAGGGTGAAACCGGGGTCGCAAGCATGGTGGACTTGTTCGATTCCGGCTGCTAGACGCCGCTACGCGGAAGGTGGCGGCTGTCCCAGTTGGCCAGAAAACCAGCACGAATGATCTGTCTTTTCTTTTCAATTCAGGCGTTCGGAGGCTTCTCCATCAGCATGTACGACACCTGCGCGACCGCGACCAATTTCGTCGATTCATCGAACAAGTCCACCGTGACCGGGCACATCGTTCGACCGAACTTCAGCACACGCGCGTCGGCGGTGACGTCGCCCTTGCATGGGGCGAGGAACCGGATGTTCATGTCGGTGGTCACCATCGGCCGTCGCGGGCCGGTGCGGGTCATGATCGCGAAGCAGGCCACGCTGTCGGCGATGGTCATGAGGATGCCGCCATGCACGAGGCCGTAAAGCCCGATGAGACTTGCGTCGAACGGCACGAAGAGGCGGCAGAACCCGTCATCGAGCTGATCGATGCGGAAGCGCAGAGTCTTGCAGACCGGCACCGGCGAAATGACGTCGATGATCTCCTGACGCCGTGCGTCATCGAGCATGCCTTAGGCTCCGTGGCCCACGCGCTGAGGCGCGGGCGAATATAGTCAAACCAGAATATTAACCGGTGTGGCGTTCGCCTACTTCTCGGGCGGGGCCGTTGGCTGGTTGGATTTTCCGCCGGCTGCCCCCACAGCCTGGGTGGTGGGCTTGTTGCTCCAGGCGAGCGAAGGCGAGTCGGTGCGTACCTTGGACTTTGCGGCCTCGGCCAGAGCCGGCGGCATGGGCGCTTTGTCGCCCAGCAGGGCCAGCATCACCATATTGGTGCCGAAGTTCCGCGAGCGCGGGAACACGCGGTCGTTCCAGGTGCCATCTTCGTCGCGTGTCCGTAGGATCTTCTCGAGCATCTTCTCGCGCTGTTCCGGGCGGCGATCTTTGGGCAGCATCTCGATGGCCTGTGCGGCGTATCGATGTCCATAATAGAAATAGTATGGCGCGATGCCATAAGGGGGCACATGCGTTCCGGTCTGCTTGCGGCGCTTTTCGAGCCAGCCCCAATGTTCGTGGAATGCGCCAATCGCGGCGTCTATGGCTTTGTCCGACCCCCCGCCCAGCAACCTGAGCGTCGTCTCGCTCACCGCCGACCGGGCCACCGAGCCGGGAAGATCCGTGCCTGCATCTTTCTTCTTGGCGGCGGGCACAATCCCGCTGTAGACAAATGTACCTGAATCCTGCCGCGAACCCTCCAGCGCCTCCCGCGAACGGGTGAACACCTCGTCCGGCACATCCTCGCCCTGCGAGCGCGCCAACAAGAGCGCCTGCGTTACAGGACTGGTGACGAACGCAGCGTGTGCCTTTCGATTGGCGTAGTTCCAACCGCCCTTGGGCAACTCCTCTTTGATCAACGCCGCGACGAGCCGGGGAATCCACGATTCGATTGCTTTTGCATGAGCGCCCATGCGCCTGGCCTCGCGCAATCGGCAGAACAAGTCGAGCGCGTAGCAATGGCCCCATACGCGCACGTCGTAGGTATCGCGCGTGCTGGGCACCATGAGCGGATGCTCCAGCGTCTTGAGGATGAACGCAACGCCGCGCTCGATGGCCGCATCGGCCTCTTTGTCATCGGGCGCTGCGGCGAGCAATCCTTCGCAGACCAGAGCCGTGCCGCCGATGCGATAGCCCACGGGAATCTGGCCGGCCACGCGATAAACGCCCTGATAGGGCCAGTCGCCGTCCTCCTCCTGCATGTCGATGAGTTCTCTGACGGCTGTCTTGATGAGTTCCGCCGGAGAAATCGCCGGCGCCTTGGGAGCATCGTCGCGGGCGACGGCCGAGTATGCGGCCAGTGCAAACGCCGCCAGCGCGGCTGTCGCCCCCCAGTGTCCTCGCCGCCAGGCCCGTTCGTGCGACACACCCATGTGAAGCGCCTCCAGAAAAAGTACCGGCCCGCCGAAGGATCGGCAGGCCGGTGCAATGTAACAGTATTGGTTCCCGACACAAAGTGAAATCGGGCGGAGACGTCAGTCCAGGCATCAATACATGAACAGCATCTCGCGGTACTTCGGAATCGGCCAATAGCGATCTTCGACCACCAGCTCCAATGCGTCGGCAGCGGTGCGAACCGCATTCATGGCCGGCAGGACGCTTTCGCGATAAACCTTGGCATGGGCCAGGGCATCGTGTCCGCCGTGATCGGCCTTGGAGCGCGTGTCATCGAGGGCGTCGATGGCCACACGCAGCTTGCTGGTCAGGCCGGCCACTTCGCCAAGCGTTTTCTCCGCCGCAAGGTTGTCAGCCGACGGCATGGCCTGCTTGGTCGCCGCGGCGGCCTGCGCCAGATGCGTCTGGTAATGCAGCGCGGACGGCAGGATCATGGTCTTGGCCATGTCCGACGTCAGCTGCGCCTCGATGTTCACCGACTTGATGTAGCCCTCGATGGCGATGAGATAGCGGCTATCCAGCTCGGTCTCGTTGAGCACCGCATGCTTGGCGAACAGCTTCTTGGTTTCAGCATCGTTCAACCAGGGGAAGGTCTCGACGCAGGTGCGGACGATGGGCAGCCCGCGCTTGGCGGCCTCGCTGCGCCAAGCCTCGGTGTAGTTGTCGCCATTGAACAGGATGGCCTGGTGTTTGCGCAGATTGGTCTGCACGACTTTCTGGGCCGCGACGGCTAGACTCGACCCGCCGCGCATCTCGGCCTCCAGCTCATCGGCAATGCCGCTGAGCGCGTCGGCCACCAGCGTATTCAACACCGTGTTGGGCCGGGCGATGGCCTGGCTGCTGCCGACGGCGCGGAACTCGAACTTGTTGCCGGTGAAGGCGAACGGACTGGTGCGATTGCGATCGGAATCGTCGCGCGGCAGGTGCGGCAACGCCGATACGCCGATCTGCAACATTCCACCGGCCTTGCCTGCCTCGGCCTTGCCCGCGATCAGGCTATTAACCACTTCCATGAGCTGATCGCCCAGGTAAATGCTGATGATCGCAGGCGGTGCTTCATTGGCACCGAGCCGATGGTCGTTGTTAGGACCGGCGACGCTGGCCAGCAGCTGCTTGGGATACGAGTGAATCGCGCGGATGACGCCCGTCAGAAACACGAGGAACTGTGCGTTCTCGTGCGGGGTCTGACCGGGCTCAAGTAAATTGTTGCCGCTGTCATCCGACATCGACCAGTTGTTGTGCTTGCCGGAGCCGTTGATGCCGCTGAAGGGCTTCTCGTGCAACAAGCACTTGAAGCCGTGCTTCAGCGCCGCGTTGCGCAGCACTTCCATCAGCAGCATGTTGTGATCGGCCGCGACGTTGCTTTGTTCGAAAACAGGTGCAATCTCAAACTGACCGGGCGCAACCTCGTTGTGCCGGGTCTTGATGGGAATGCCCAGTTCGTAAAGCGTCCGCTCGGCGTCCATCATGAACGCCAGCACGCGCTCCTTGATCGAGCCGAAATAGTGATCCTCCATCTCCTGGCCCTTGGGAGGCTTTCCGCCGAAGAGGGTCCGACCCGCGTTAATAAGGTCAGGCCGGAGGAAATAGAGACGGCGGTCGATCAGGAAATACTCCTGCTCGGGACCGACCGTGGTGGTCACGTACTTGGCGGACTTGCCGAAGATCTTGAGGATCCGCACGGCTTGTCGATCCAGCGCCTCGATGGAGCGGAGCAGCGGGGTCTTCTTGTCCAGGGCCGTGCCGTCCCAACTGCAAAATGCCGTCGGAATGCACAGTGTCTTTCCGTTCACGCCTTCCATCAGGAATGCCGGACTGGTCGGATCCCATGCGGTGTAACCGCGGGCCTCGAAGGTCGAACGCAATCCGCCCGACGGAAAACTGCTGGCATCCGGCTCGCCCTTGATCAGATTCTTGCCGGAGAACTCGACCAGCGATTTACCATCGTCGGTCGGCATCAGGAAGCTGTCGTGCTTTTCCGCCGTCAGGCCGGTCAGCGGCTGGAACCAGTGGCAGTAATGCGTGGCGCCATGATTGATGGCCCAATCCTTCATCGCGTTGGCGACGGCATCCGCCAGGGTGGCGTCGAGCGGCTGTCGCTCGCGAATGGTCTGGTGAAGGCGGTTGTACGTGTCCTTGGGCAGTGCCGCGCGCATGGCCGACAGGTTGAACACGTTCTTGCCAAAGATGCTCGTGATGGGTTGGTCGCTTGATTGCACCGTCGACGCGGGCATGCGCTGTTCTGCTATTGCGCGAATCGCGGCCGAGCGGGAATCTGAGGGCAACATAACGACCATTCCTTTCACAAAATAAACAGTGGCACCGCGGCCCATTGACCGGGTTTGGACACTGTTTGGGCTATGAATGAATCTTACGAAACGGGCCGCGACCGGTCTGAGTTCCTATATACGAATCGGGCTCATCCGTCAATACGATTGCGGGACAAAGCGGTTCGAAGAAGCGGTAAAAAGCCTTAACGTTCGTTTCAGAACCGCGGACGCAAATCCGGGGCTCAGGCGAGTAGGTGATATTTACGCACTGTGTCGAGCGGCCCACCACTTGCATGGTGGGTTCTTTAACAGCTTCTTTGCGCTTACCAGATCTGGCCGGTGTCAAATCGCCCGAGTGACTCCTCCAGCGCCTTCATCATCTCGCCAACTGTGGCATAGGCCTTGGCGCCTTCGATCAGCGCGGGCATGACATTTTTGCCGGCGCCGGCATCGGCGGTGATGCACTGCAGCGACTTGCGCACCGCGCTCATATCACGTCTGGCCTTCAGCGCCCGCAAATCGGCGACGACCTGCTCTTCGACCGCGTGCTCGATCTTGAGCAGATCGATGCCCTCGCCTTCGTCGTCGGTGTAATCGGTGATGCCGACCAGCTTCTTGTCGCCCCGCTCGACCGCGGCGCTGTAGCGGTATGCGGCGTCGGCAATTTCGCGGCGGATATAGCCGCTCTCAATCGCCCCGATCATGCCGCCCATCTCCCAGATGTGATCGATGTATTCGCGGCCCTCGGCTTCGAGCTGATTCGTCAGCGCTTCAACCGCAAAGCTGCCGCCGAGCGGATCGACGATGTTGGCCACGCCGGTCTCGCAGGCCAGCACCTGCTGCGTTCGCAGGGCCAGCGTGACCGCGTGCTCGGTCGGCAGGCCGAGCGTTTCGTCCATGCTGTTGGTGTGCAAACTCTGGCATCCGCCGAGCACCGCGGCCATGGCTTGATAAGCCACGCGCATCAGATTCACTTCTGGCTGCTTGCTGTAGAGGCTGCATCCGGCGGTCTGAGCGTGGAAGCGGAGCCACATGCTGCGCTCCTGCTTCGCGCCGTAGCGGTCCTTCATATAGTTTGACCAGAGCCGGCGGGCGGCGCGGAACTTGGCGATCTCCTCGAAGAAGTCGTTGTGGCTGTTGAAAAAGAACGAGAGCCGCGGGGCGAAGGAATCGATGTCGAGCCCGCGCTCGAGGCAGGCTTCGACATACGCGAGACCATCGCCGAGGGTGAAGGCCAGCTCCTGCCCCGCTGTGCTGCCGGCCTCGCGAATGTGATAGCCGCTGATGGAGACCGGGTTGTATTGTGGCAGCTCCTTCGCGCAGAACTCAATCGTATCGACCACTAGCCGCACGCTCTCGGATGGCGGGAAGATGAACTCGTTCTGGGCGTGGAACTCTTTGAGGATGTCGTTTTGGCAGGTGCCACGCAGTTCGTCGCGCTTCACGCCCTGCTTGTCGGCCGTAGCGATGTAGAACGCGAGAATGATCGCCGCCGGGGCGTTGATGGTCATCGACACCGATACGTCGCGCAGGCAGATGCCGCCGAAGAGGACTTCGAAGTCGGCCAACGAACTGACCGCCACGCCGCAGCGTCCGACCTCGCCGAGTGAAAGTGCATCGTCCGCATCGCGGCCCATGAGCGTGGGAAGATCGAATGCGGTCGATAGGCCGGTCTGACCACGTGCAAGCAGGAACTTGAATCGCTCGTTGGTCTGCTTCGCCGAACCGAATCCGGCGAACTGTCGCATGGTCCAGACCTTCTTGCGATACATGTCGCGATGCACACCGCGCGTAAACGGGAACTGGCCCGGATCGCCGAGCGACATGTCGTAGACTGACTCCGCGGTGTCGTTCGGGCCGTAAAAGGCCTTGAGATTGCGGCCGCTGATGGTGGTGTGCGGGCCGATTTCGCGAGGGTGATTTGTTGGCATCGTGGCCATGTCCAATTCCTCATTTTTTGAAAAGTCAAGCCAAATCTCGGGTGAGACTATCCGTTCCACGACGCCTTTCGCTTCTCGAGAAACGCCTTCAACCCTTCGCGGCCTTCTGCTCCGCCGAAGATCTCGCCGAATGCGGCGGCTTCGACGGCGAAGCCTTCTTTCATGCGAACATCGTCGCCCGCGATCATCACGCGCTTGGCGGCGCGGATGGCATCAGGGCCGCCCGTCAGAATCTGCTTCGCAATCTCTTCTGCCCGAGTGACCACCTGTTCCTTCGCAACAGCCTCTTCCGCAAGCCCCATGTCGGCCGCCTGCTTGCCGCTGATCGCCTCTCCGGTAAAGAGGAGCTTCCGCGCTCCGCCAGCGCCCAATAGCGCGTAGGTTCGCTGCGTGCCGCCCCATCCTGGAATCAACCCAAGCTTCACCTCGGGCAATCCGATCTTCGCCTCCTCTGAAATAATACGCATGTCGCAAGCCAGGGCCAGTTCGCATCCCCCGCCCAGGGCCGCGCCATTGATCGCCGCGATGGTCACGCATTGCTCAAACCGCGCGAGGCGGCTGAGACATTTCTGGCCGCGCTGACTGAACGCCTTGCCTGCGTCGGGCGCGGCCGCACTCATCTCGGCGATATCCGCCCCGGCGACAAAGGTCTTGCCAGCTCCGGTCAGGATCAGGACGCGAATCGCAGAGTTCTTCGCGATTTCATCCAGCCGCCGATCGAGCTGCTCGAAGACGGGCGTCGATAAAATGTTTACTCCCTTGGCGTCGGAGAATGTCAGGCGGCCAATCGGGCCGTTTGAATCAAACAACACGTCTGTAGGCATTCGCAACTCCTTGTGCCGCCCAAGGTTAGATACCGAGCGCGGGCAGGTGGTCCGCGATAAAACCCCGGTCCAATTCCACCATTATAGCGAATGCGCCATGCGGACGAAATGGCCCCGGCGTGTCGGCCTAATCTGCGTTTTCCATATCGTCCACGACCAGAACAAACCGCTGCCCCTGCGTGCGGACTGCCTTGCCGCAATTACCGCAACATCCGGTCACGCGAATGGTGACTTTTTGGTTTTCGATCGTCAGTGGTGCTCGACAACTGCGGCATTTCAACCCGTGTCGGATTTCCATGCGATGGTGCAGCCAGATAACGGCGGCCGCGGGTGCGATCATGCATCCAACCAACAAGCACCCGACCACGCAATACTCGTGCATCCGCTCTTCGTGCGGACCATGCAGAACCGCCATCATCAACATGAACAATCCCGCGACCATGACCCACGAGAATACCCACGCGGAAAGCAATCGACGATTCCTCTTATCCTGATTGGTTGGCGTCATGGTTTCGATCCGATCAATTGAACGCAGTGACCGCAGTCCCGATCAGCGCGACATCACTTTCGTCCTGAAGCAACCTGCGCCGTTACGACCGACCAATCCGGCTCATTCCAGGACAAGAGCCGTCCATCCTGCGGGCAGAAACGAAGCACACCTTCGATGCTCTCGCGGTCGCTATCGAGCATCTCGTAGACGTACCGCCACTCTTCGTGATGGCCCATATCACTGGGACGTGGCACATCAATGCGCAGCGGCTCGCCTAGCAGCACACGCACATCCCTGCGCGTGAGCGTTCGCGAAAGCTGCCGCCACTTCTGCAGCAGCGGCGTGACCCGCGTCGCGGATCGAACCAGTCCCTTCTGGTCGAGCGACGCGCCGCATCGGGCGCAGAAGCGTGCGCCCTCCGCGGCCGGAACCGTACAACTCGTGCAACGTCGAATCACCGCGTCATGTATCACGCTCTTCATGCCGCCAACGGGCTTGTCGGCCCGCCCTCCGTTGAGTCACTTCGTCGGAGTCCGCGACGCACGTCCTCTCGCAGACGCACCACCTCGGGGCTTGACTCCGTGGAGGCGCCGGTCGCGAGGCTTTGACCCAGCTTGTCGGAGAGCAGCATGGTGAGCAGCGCTTCCATGACGCTTCCGCCCGGCGCGCCCTGGCCATTGCCGTTGGCGCTGCCGCCGCCGATGACGATCTTTGGCACCACGTCGACACGAGACTGCTGAATGGCCTCGGCAAAGCGGCTCATCACCTGTTGCGTCAACTGGAACTGCGGCCCGCCATAGGCGCGAACCTGCTCCTCGACCGCCAGCGCCTGGGCGATGCCGATGCGCGCCGCCTTCTCGGCTTCGGCCTCGGCCAATGCGCGAATCTGCGCTGCCTGCTGCACGGCCCGCTGATAGTCCGCCTTGCCCTGGTTCGATTGAATCTGGATCGACAATTCGCTCTCCGTCAATTTCTGCTGCTGCCGGGCGATCGCCTCGGCCTCGCGCAGCAATCGCTCCTTCACCGCGGCCTTCTCCTGCCGCGAGTAAGTCTCGATCTGCTCTTCGGCAATCTGCCGCGTGCGCAGCTGCGTCAGGATCTCCTCGATACGCGAGTCGCCATTGTTCGACGCGGGCGTGCCGATCAGCACCTCCTCCAGCTCTAGGTTGTAA
>CAYXEY010000197.1:0-8745 GCA_964464105.1 uncultured Planctomycetaceae bacterium | reverse complement strand
CGGGCCACCTGGCCGACGCGGCGGAGCGGCTGACCAACGCCGTCGGCGGGTTCCGGGTGAGCTAGCGAGACCCCTGACGCCCTGAAACCCCTCACCCCCTGGCCCCCTCTCCCTCCGGGAGTGGGGGTCTAGTTCTGTCATTGCGAGGCCAAGGAGCGGCCGGGGCCCCCCGGGGGGACTAGGATGTGCAACACCTTGACGGTCTCTGGCCAGATCAGCCTGTGGACCGTGTCCATAGCTTCGAGTTGATCAATGACAGAGTGACTCGGGGTAGCAGGTCAGATCACCCACCACGCTCCTCGCATCCCACTCCCGATTGACGGGGTGACGGTGATTGGGAATCGGCTTACGACCGACAAGCGAACATTGCGATGTAATGAATGCATGCAATTGAGTTCGATGACTGCCAGAGAGTTCCTCAGTAACCGATTCCAGCTCCGCAGCCTGCCGCCACCACCTCTGGATCCACTTGAGCGTTGTCAAGAAATCATTCGGTCAATCAAGGCTTGAGTCTTGCGTTCTGTGGACGTTACCCTGCCTGAGTGGAAATCACGCTCAGGGGAGGGATGACCGGACTTGGAGTCATCCTCTGGTCGGCGCAACCCGTAACCTGCATTACGGCCTCTACGCAACATCATTGGAGTTCACTATGTACTTTCTTCCATTACTGCTTGTAGCCATTGG
Source organism: uncultured Planctomycetaceae bacterium (assembly GCA_964464105.1). Taxonomy (GTDB): domain Bacteria; phylum Planctomycetota; class Phycisphaerae; order UBA1845; family UTPLA1; genus CAYXEY01. The sequence continues at coordinate 8,061 of CAYXEY010000197.1, read as the reverse complement.
GGACGCACCAGGGCAACCGACACAATCAGCCTCCCTTCATCCACTTATTGTGGTTTGGGAGGCGACAGGTGGTACGATTTCGCAATCCGGTCTATATACGGCGGGCGCCTCCGCCGGGACATTCAAGGTCGTTGCTAGGGTCCGTGGCACGAATCTAATGGACGAAGCGGCCGTGACTATCACCGGCCAGGGACCTACCTCACCTCATCTCCCCATCAAACTCGCGCCCTACGCATGCCTCCTAATCGACTGTCCCCAGCTCACTAAAGACCTCTACCATGCTGTAGTCCAGAGAAGTCGCAGGCCGATCGGATTTCATGCACGGAACACCCGCTCGGTGGGTTTGAGCGAGCCGCTCGCGATGGCCGGCCTTGCCCTTGTTCTCGCAGCGGCCTTGGCTTGGCACCACCGACCTCCAGGCATGCCATACCTGCTATCAGCGGGGGTGCCTGGCACCCTCAGCTTGGAAAACTACCCGACCTGAATCCTCGTCGAGGAGGGCGCGCCCAACAAGGCCGCGCCCGAGGGCCTCGCTTCCACGTCCGGGGATTAGGGCGGAAGTACCCTCAGAACAAGTGAGGCGCTGGCAGGGTCGTAGATGTAGTCGGTGATCGACCCGTCACGGATCCGATCGATCGCCTCATCGATCACGAACAATGGCACCAGAAACCATTCCCGTGGTGACACTGGATGCCCAAATCGATCCATCAGCGCAATATTCAGCCTTGCCGGCTCAAAGATCCGATGGAGGAGGTTCTCGAGCCTGGTCCGGTCGATGTTGTATAACTGGTAGGTACTCACCACCTCCACGTCGGCCAAGAGGTACGTGGGATCCAACTTGGCGTTCGCGATGCGGCGCGGCACCTTGCCACCAGTGACTCCGATCTTATGAATCAGGTCGCAGCGGGAAGCGATCTCCGGATGATCCGACTTGCTCCGCAGGACGTAGACGGTTCCCGTCGGCCGGTCGTCGGCTTCGACCTGGTCAGTGATCGGCATTTGCCTGCCCAGCGAAGAGCGGACCGTCTTCCGGCTCGGTAATGCGCCGCCCGGCAACGTCTTTGTAGAGGGCGTTCTGTAGTGACCGGATCAGCAAGTTGCTCTCGGTGCCGTTGCCGAAGATCACTCTGAGCCTAGCTTGCGGCGCACCTTCTCGGGTCTGGTACACCTCTCCCATCTCAGCCACATACGCGAACTGGCCGCCAACGATGTAGAAGTCGCCCACCCTGACGCGCGCATCAATGTTGTTGCCGATGTCTTTGTTGAACGGAAGCGCCTGCCGGAGTCCGCTCTTGAGCTCTGTCTGAACCCGGTCGAAGACCGGCCGAAATTGCTCGAAGTCCGCACACACCTTTCGGGAGGCGATCTCCTCTGCGGCTTCGATCTCCTTCCGGGAACGGACATTTCGTAAGGTGGTGATGTCGGACCCGACATCACCGATCCCAGTCAGCTCGCTGGCCAGCTCCTCGTCACTCATCGCAGTCGGATCGTTCGGCTGGCCGGCACCACCCACCAGCAATCCTTGATGGTCCACTGCTGCCACTAGGGCACGAAGTTCGGGCTGGTCGCGGACCCGGTCGAGCCGCACAGCATAGAGCCGCTCGAAGATGTCGAGCCCCTCGCCGTGCCGTGGCACCCGCCCGTGCTCTGCAACCCACCGCTGGATCTCCTCGAAGCCGGCCAGGACGCGCTCTTCCAGCGGCGACCTGCCCGTCCCACGCACCGGTTCCGCGAACTCGGCCAGCTCCGCAGCCAAATCATCGAGATCGTGATCAGGAGCCATACTTTCCTTCATCCTTGAACCGCATAAACGCCCTTGCTCCCTCCGCCATCCGGCATTCCCATGGATCGGCTGCCGTGAGGGAGGGCAATCGTCCGCGATCCTTCTTGAACATGACCGCCCGCGCCGCCAGCTCCTTCGCCTCGGCCGGGGTGATCGCAATGCGTCGTGCCTCGATGATGGCCTGCACTTCCCGAAGCCGCTCCTCGTTCATGGCCTTGCTGAGGATGGAGTAGGCCTCACCGAAGGGATTGATCGAGTCGATTAGGTCAATGTCCAGTTCTTTCACGTCCATTGCAAACCGGCGCACGCCCTCGATGAACGCTGTATTGAGCCGCTCGGCTTGGTTACGGCTCCCGGCCCCCTCCTGCGCCAACAGCTTCTTCGCCTCCTGGGTGAAATTCATCGCGGCGACCACCCGCTGCCGGATCGCTTCTTGGTCCTCCTCGCCGAGGTCGGGATGGCGTGCGCGGACGATCTTCCCTACTTGCACCTGGGTGATCTCCTGCGGCATCAGCTCCTTATCAAAGACTCCGTGCTCAATGGTTTCTTTGTCCTGCACCACAGCAGCAATCAGCTCGTTGAGGTCTTCCTTGATGATGCGTTTTGCCTCGTCGCTCTTTGGTTCGGTCAGTCCGGCGATCTCGATCTGGACCTTCCCCGCGTCGGAGTTGAAGCCGACGTTGGTCCGGTTCGGATCGTAGCCGCCCTCACCGTAGTCGAACCCCTCCGTCGCGTAGTTGGTCGAGTTCTTAGGCCGGAACTCGAACCTAGGTGCCAGCACCTGCTCCATCAGCAATGACGCCGCGATCGCCTTGAGAGTGTCGTTGACCGCCTCGGTTACTGCCTGCTCGCTGCCATCGGGTTCGGCGATCAGGTTGGTGAAGCGGGCGCGGGTCTTCCCCGGCGCGTCGCGGGTGGCGCGCCCGATGATCTGCACTATTTCGGTGAGGCTGGAGCGGTACCCGACCGTGAGCGCATGCTCGCACCAGATCCAATCGAACCCCTCCTTGGCCAGTCCCAGCGCGATGATGATGTCAACGTGATCGCGGTTGTTCTTTTGCGCTGGGTCCTTGAGCGAGGCCATCACCTTGTTCCGCTTGGCCGGTTCGTCATCTACCAGGTCGGCAATGCGGATCAGCCGTCCCCCCGATTCCCGGACCAGTTGAAAGCCGGTTGCTGGATCAGTCCCTTCCCACTCGCCAAGCGAGTGCAGGATCGTTTCTACCTCGCGGAGCTTGTCCTGGGTGCTTTCGCGGGAGTTGACGTTGGGAATGTGGACGATCGTCTTCTCGGACGGGTCGAGGACCTTGAGGATGTCGTCAACGTACGACCCCGAGTAGAAGAAGTAGCCGATGTCGAGCCGCTTGAGGTATTGGTAGCCGTTGAGCTGTTCGTAGTAGGTGTAGGTGACCGTCTCGAATTTGGTCTCGTCGCTCGGCGTCAGCACCGCCTCCGTGTCGCCGCGGAAGTAGGAGCCGGTCATCGCGACGATGTGCACCTTCTCGCGGCCGATCAGCTCAGTGAGATGGCGGCCGAGGACGTTGTCCGCCGCGACCGACACGTGGTGGAACTCGTCCACTGCGATCAGCCGGTCGTCGAAGGCCTCGATACCCAAGCGCTCCACCGCGAAGCGGAATGTGGCGTGGGTGCAGATCAACACCCGGTCATCGCCGCGCAGAAATGAGCCTACGGCGGCGACCTTCCCCTCTTCGGTGCCGGAGGCATCGCAGAGGTTCCAGCGGGGCACCACCTTCCAGTTAGCAAAGAAGCCGTACTGACTGAGCGGTTCATCGGCGAAGCTGGCCCCGATCGAGCGTTCGGGAACTACAATGATTGCCTGCTTCACCCCCTGGTTGTGCAGCTTATCGAGGGCGATGAACATCAGCGCCCGACTCTTGCCTGAGGCCGGTGGCGACTTGATCAGCAGATACTGCTCGCCGCGCCGCTGCCAGGCCCGCTCCTGCATCGGGCGCATCCCGTAGGGATTGACGCTGGTGGATGCCCCGGTTCCCTGATAGTTGACCGAGATGGTGGGAATGTCGTTGTGGTTGGCGCTCACCCGGTCTTCCTCCGACCTCGCCCACTGGCGGCGCGCTGCTCGTTCACCGTCATCTTCGTGTACATGTCGAAAAGCTTCTCCAGCCGCTCGGTGTCATTGCGGAACTTCCGCCCGATGTAGATCCGTTCCAGCACCTCGTCGTTCCGCTCGTGCGCCTCGCGAAGGTTGGCTGGCATCTGCTCTGAATCGTACAAATCGGCGATTGTCGATGGGTAATGCACCTCTCGGGCCAGAAGAATCTCTTCGGCACATCGGGTCAGGTCGGCCTTGTTCTGCTCCGTGAGTGGTGGCACCGGAAAGGTATTCCAGCCTAGGGTGTTGGAGTAAGAATAGTCCATTCGCAGGCGGCCGCAGACTGCACCAATCCAGACTAGGTGAAGCTTGGAGGCGAGAAGCCCGAGACACCACAGCGGAGGCTGTGGCATGTAAAACAGTTTGTTGGTGGGAATTACACTATCATCAGCGACTCCCACTGGTAGCCACTCACGGTTTTCCGAGGATACAATTGGCACCAGGATCTTGACCGCCTCATCACCCCTCCGCTCCCTGAAACGGTGCGGCGTCTGTGCGAGGTCGTTCACGGCCAAGTCCTTCGTCGCCAAGCGCTCACTGCGAACTGACGTGATTCGCTCCAATACTGCCGGGAAGTGTGAGATCAGGTCGAGGTACCCATCATCAAGCCAGAGGCAGTAGCGCTCAACGCCATTGATAAACTGGGTTGAGCCAAGGAACCGCTTCAGGAGCTGCGGAGGAAAGCCGTCCGCTATGAGGCGTCGTGCTTCGTCGGGCTGGAGTAAGAGCCCGCGTGACTTGGAGTAATAGACACCGAGGTCCATCCTGATATCGGTAAACTGCGGCCGGCGGGCTGCAGTAACACACTCAACTTCGTGGGTGGTCAGGTACGCATTTATGCGAGTGACTGTCTGCCCCACTTCTCCGTCGAACAACATCCGAGGGCCGGTCGGATTACTGTCCAATCCCAGCACTACAACGGTGACACCGGCCTTTCTAGCGGCGAGATTTGACCAGACGAAAGAGCGCCGGGCGAAGCGGATGCCGAGCCCCAAGCCCCGCAACACCTTCCAGGTTATTGCAATTTGCTGTCCTTGACACAAACTATTCGTAGCGACGAACGCGAAGGACGTCTTCGTCACCCCAATATACTCGCCTGCCTTGATGAACCACGCGCCCACGTAGTCGGTATTCCGCCAAGGGACATCGTAACGACCGAAGACCCGGCCGAGATCGTCCTTTTGAGCCTTGGTTTGCTTCCGTGTGCCGCTGAACGGAGGATTGCCGCAGACATATGTCTCATCCCCGGCGTTGTCGAAATCAATCTCGGATTGATCCAGAGGGGTGGAGAAGAGATCATCACCGACCAGCTTTACGCTGGTGCCGGTCGGTGGACAGATGGCGAGCCAATCGATCTGGAGCGCGTTGCCGCAGGTGATCCAGTTCTCGGCGTCGAGCGGGAGGAAGTCGTTAAGTGCCTCTTGCTGGCCGCGGTAGAGCACATCGCACTGGAACTCGGCGATGATCAACGCCAGCCGAGCGATCTCGGCGGCGAAGTCCCGCAGCTCAATGCCTCGAAAGTTGGTGAGCGGGATCTCCGACCGCCGCCCCTCCTCTTTGCGCCGATGGTTGATCTCGTGCTCGATCGCCCGCAGCTCCTTGTAGGCAATGACCAGGAAGTTCCCCGAACCACAGGCGGGGTCGAAGACCCGGATCCGCTTGATCCGGTTGCGGAGGTTGAGCAACTTGCGCGAGTTGTCGCCCGCCTCCTCTAGCTTGGCCCGGAGATCGTCGAGGAAGAGCGGATTCAGCACCTTGAGGATGTTCGGCACACTGGTGTAGTGCATACCGAGTGCGCCCCGCTCCTCGTCGTCGGCTACGGCCTGGATCATCGAACCGAAGATGTCGGGGTTGATCTGCTTCCAGTCGAGGCTGCCCACCTGCAACAGATACGAGCGCGCGGTGCGGCTGAAGCGCGGCACCGCCATCTCGCCGGAGAAGAACCCGCCGTTAACGTACGGGAAGGCATCAGCCCAGCGGGGAAGTCCTGCCGTCTGCCGCGCCTCGTGCTTCGTGTTCATCGCCTTGAAGAGCGTGCCGATCACCTCGTGGGTGTTGGACGAATCCTTCTCGCTCATCTGTGAGACGGTCCTAGTGAACAGTCCGTCGTCGGAGAATATTCCGGTGTCCTCCGCGAAGAAGGAGAAGATCAGGCGCGCCATGAAATGGTTCATGTCGGGGCGGCGGTCGTCCGTACCCCAGTCCGGGTTCTCCTTCAGTAATTCGATATAGAGACGATTGAGCTTGGAGGTGGCTCGGATGTCGAAGGCATTCTCGACGATCTCGCGTACCGTGCTGATGCCGGCAAGCGGGAGAAAGAAGCCGAAATAGTCCGGCAATCGGACGAATTCACAGGCGAGCGGAGCGCCCCCGTCGAGCTCTTCTGCTTCGAGCCATTCGCCGTCGGTGGCGAGGATGAACTTGACCTTGTGCTTCGCGGTCGCAGGGCTCGCGCGTAATGCCGCGAGCGTCGCCGAGACGTCACCCCGGGGAGCGATGGCGATATGGATGTTGTTCCGCTGGAGAACACCGCCCTGATCCGATTTGTTGGTATCGCCGGTGCGGAGTTTCCGGAGGGTTGTTTCCTTGTTGCCGAACGCTTGGAGGAAGGCGTAGGGAAACTCCGCCGGCTCGAACGGTTGTTCGGCGAGTTCGGAGACGGCCTGCTCGATTTCGACAGCGTTCATGGCTGGTTCATCTTATCAGTTGTCAGGTATGGTATGTCGATTCGTGGCCATGGCCCGACCTGTTGAGCAACACTGCGTCGGGACCGTGTCACTTGCTGTCATATTCCGTGCTCTGCAGACTCAGGATCTCCGCACGTACGTTCGCGGGGCCGGAAACGAAAGATCTCCTGGTCGCTCCATCGTGAGGAGGCGCATGAGCCGAGAATTGATGAAGAGCTTCTCGCGACCCACCTTCACCTCCTCCAGCACGCCGGCGACCGTCAACTGCGCCAGGTATACCGCCGCGGTCTGGCGCTGCGCAATGCCGGCTTCGACCACGTTTCTGATGCGGCAATAGGGCTGGACAAAGATGAGCTCGACCAGCTCACGACTGTACGCCCCGGCTGCTTCCTTTCGCGTGTATGCTGCCGTCTCCTCCATGAGGTCGCGCATGACCCGGATGCGCTCGGTGGTCCAGCGAGCCGTCTCTTCAACGGCGCTAAGGAGATAGAGAACCCAGTCCTCCCATGCACCCTGGGTCGTTACGGTCGACAGGAGGCGGTAATAGTCCGCCTTTCGGCGGATGATCGCTCGGCTCAGGTAGAGGATCGGAAGCTCCAGCAGCTCCTGCTCGATGAGGAAGAGGAGATTCAGTATCCGCCCCGTGCGGCCGTTGCCATCGGTAAAGGGGTGGATGGCCTCGAACTGGTAATGGGCCACCGCCATCCGGATGAGCGGATCGACATCGCCCGCCTCGTGCAGGAACCGCTCCCAGTTGGACAACAGGGATCGCAGCCGCGCCTCGCCCTCTGGTGGCGTGTACACCACCGTGTCCGTAGCCTGATTCACCAGAGCCGTCCCGGGCACCCGACGGATGTCGAGATCCGCTCCCAGCAGCGTCCGACAGACCTCCACAGCAGTCGCTGTGGCGAGCGGCTTCTTCTTCAGCAGCTCCATCCCTCGCCGCAGCGCGGTCCGGTACCTCAGCGCTTCCTTGGTGGCAGGGTCTGCCATTCCCTCCCGGTCCGGCTGGGCATATCTGAACAATTGGTCGGTGGTTGTGACAATGTTCTCGATTTCCGAGCTGGCTCGCGCCTCTAGCAGGGGGATGGTGTTGATCAGCACGTCCTGATTGGGCAGCAGCCGTCCCGCCTGCTTGAGCTCCGCCAAGGCCCTACTGGCCTCGATGCAGGCCTTTAGCACGGCCCGGCTCTCCAGATCGGCCTTCGGTGGGAGGGGGGGGAGCTCATTGTAAGCTATTACAGGGTCAAAGCTTAGCATAGCTTTATTCGCGCCGCCAATCGACAGGTCGTGGGAATCTGTCGCGCAAATAGACAGGTCGGACAGACATGTCGAAATAATAGCAATATTTCGACATATATGCCAGCACGACGGTTAGGGGGCAGCTTAGTCGCCCGAGGCGGCAACCTCCGACAGCGCCGCGAGCAGTGCGGCGAAGTGCGCGGGAGTGAGATCTCCCA
>CAYXEY010000196.1:0-8772 GCA_964464105.1 uncultured Planctomycetaceae bacterium | reverse complement strand
GGGGCGCCGACGAAGCGGAGAAGGACCGCTTTCAGCGCTTCACACGTGGCGTTCCACCGAAGAGCAAGGGGGACTACGCGTTCATCTTGCACATGATCGAGACGGCGCACGCCGATGGCGGTCGTGTGGGAGTGATCGTTCCTCATGGCGTGCTGTTCCGTGGCGGGAGCGAGGGCCGGATCCGCCAAAAACTCATTGAAGAAAACTTGCTCGACGCTGTGATTGGCCTACCTGTAAATCTGTTCTACGGGACTGGCATACCTGCGGCAATACTTCTCTTTTACAAGGGTCGTAAGACAAAGGACGTGCTGTTTGTTGATGCGAGTCGCGACTTCGAGTCCGGCAAGAATCAGAATCGCCTAAGACCCGACGACATCGACAGGATTGCGGTCACGCATCGCAATTTCAAGACGGTGGACAAATACTCATACCGGGCAACACCGAAGGAAATTACGGAGAACGAATTCAACCTCAACATTCCCCGGTATGTGGATACATTCGAGCCAGAGCCGGAAGTCAATATCGCAGTGGTACACAAGGAAATCGAACGACTTGAAAAGGAACTCACTGAGACACGAAGGAAAATGGACGGATACTTGAAGGAGCTAGGCGTCCATGCTTGATGCGCCTTTTCCATCTGATTGGCAGCGCCGTCGTCTCGTGGACGTGGCCGAGGTTCGCACTGGCCTCGCCAAAGGCAAGAAGGACATCACGGACCCAATTCGGCGCCCTTATCTGCGCGTGGCGAATGTCCAAGATGGTCATCTTGATCTTCGGGAGATCAAGCACATCGCTGTCGCCGCGAAGGAGGTCGAACGCTACACATTGCATGCTGGAGACATTCTCCTCACTGAGGGTGGGGACGCAGACAAGCTCGGTCGCGGAACGTTGTGGCGGGACGAAGTGCCCGCTTGCCTGCACCAAAATCACATCTTTGTGGTGCGAGTCCATCGGGATCAACTTTTGCCTGAGTATCTGGTCTGGTTGACCGCCAGCCCCCATGGACGAGAGTATTTTCGACGTTGCTCGAAACAGAGCACAAATCTCGCCAGCATCAATTCGCACCAACTCAAGGGATATCCGTTGGTGCTTCCCGGAATTAACGAGCAGCGCGGCATTGCCCGAGTATTGCTGTGCGCTGATCGGACCATCGAATCAGCACAGTCATTGCTAAAGTCGCGTCGGAAGCTGAAGCGCGGACTGTTGCAGCAATTGCTAACCGGCCATTACCGCTTTCCTGAGTTCCAAGAAAGACGCTGGCGTGAAGTTGCCCTCGGCGACGTTTTGAAGGAGATCAAGCGGCCCGTCGCGCTTCAACCGAGCGCGCAGTATCGGTTAGTCAGTATTCGCCGGCGCTCCGGCGGTTTTTTCGACCGTGAAGTGCGACTTGGCGGCGACATCGGATATCCCGTTCTCGAACGAATCATGGCCGGGGATTTCGTGATTGCCCGGCGTCAGGTCCTGCACGGTGCGATGGCGATCGTTCCCCCTGAGTTCGATGAAGCGTTCGTCTCCAACGCCTACGCGATTCTACGGCCGCGAGATGAGTCGGAACTGCACCTTCCGTTCTTCAACTTCATCTCCCAGCAGCAGCGCCTTTACCACATGGCGTTTCGGTGCAGCTATGGCGTCGCGATTGAGAAGATGTTCTTCCGTTTGGACTGGTTCTTCAAGGAGCGATTGCACATTCCACCCACTGTCGACGAGCAGAAGAAGATCGTGTCGGTGCTGGCAACAGCGGATGAAGAGATTGAGCGACTGCGGCATCTGCTTCATGCGCTCAAGGAGCAGAAGAAGGGTTTGATGCAGCGGCTCTTGACCGGCAAGATTCGAGTGCCGCCGTCAATCTTGAAGGCGGCAACAACGGGAGACCCTGGATGAGCATAAGTCCAGAAAGCCAGGCCCCACTACTGACGGAGGACTACATCTCGCTGGTTCCCGCGCTCCAATTGCTGAACAACATTGGGTGGAATTACCTGACGCCGTCCGAAGCCGTTGAATTGCGTGGGGGTCGCCTGTCCGGAGTGCTGCTCGATGCCGTACTTGAAGAGCAGTTGCGGAAAATTAACCGCATTCAGTTCAAGGGGCTGGAGCATCCATTTTCGGAGAGCAACATCCACTCGGCCGTAATGGCGCTCAAGGATGTGGTGTATGACGGTCTCGTACGCACAAATGAAAAACTCTACGACCTGCTGTGTTGGGGAAAGAGCCTGCAACAGTCCATTTCGGGAGACACGAAGAGCTTTCCGCTGAAGTACATCGATTTCAAGAATCCCGAGAACAACGTCTACCACGTTACCGACGAATTCGTCGTCGAGCGTGCCGGATCGCACGAGACCCGCAGACCGGACATCGTGCTGTTTGTAAACGGCATCCCGCTTGTAATCATCGAGTGCAAGCGGCCGGACCTCAAGGACGGGTTGGACCAGGCCATCTCGCAGCAAATCCGAAACCAGCGGGACGACGAAACCCCAAAATTGTTCCTCTACTCGCAGCTTCTGCTGGCGGTCTCAAAGAACGAGGCGAAGTATGCGACGACTGGGACGGCGGCGAAGTTCTGGGCCGTGTGGAAGGAACGGGGCGACGCGGAGGCCGACTTGCGACGACTCCTCAACACGCCACTTTCCATCGCCGCAAAGGAGCGGCTGTTCTTCGAGAAACCACGCCAGGTCCGCGAGTACTTCGAAGAATTGGAAGCGAGCGGACCGCGCGAGATCACCCAACAGGACCGGGCCATCCATGCACTGTGCCGGCCGCAGCGGCTGCTCGAACTCATGTTTCGGTACATCCTGTTTGACGCCGGCGAAAAAAAGATCGCCCGGTATCAGCAGTATTTCTGCGTGCAGAAAATCATGGAGCGCATCCGGCGACTCGATCGCGAGGGCACTCGGCCGGGTGGCGTGGTGTGGCACACGCAAGGCAGCGGGAAGTCGCTCACGATGGTGATGCTGGCCAACGCCATAGCCCTGGAGCCGGGCATCGACGATTACAAGATCGTCCTCGTGACGGACCGAATAGACCTGGATGACCAGATTTACAAGACATTTCGCCACTGCGGGACCGAACCCGAACAGGCGAAGACCGGCCGACACCTGATTGAACTGCTGGAGGGACACAAGCAGCGGATCGTGACGACGCTCATCGACAAATTCGAGGCCGCGGTCGGGAAGCAGGTTGGGCGGATTGAAGATCCTGATATCTTCGTGCTGGTGGACGAGGGCCACCGCGGCCAGTACGGCCCGATGCACGCCCGGATGCGCAAGGTGTTGCCAAATGCCTGCTTCATTGCGTTCACCGGTACGCCGGTGATGAAGAAGCAAAAGAATACGATTGACCGATTCGGCGGACTCATCGACTCATACACGATTACGGAAGCCGTTGACGATAAGGCCGTCGTCCCCCTTCTTTATGAGGGACGGCATGTGGACCAAATCGTGGACCAGAGCGCAATCGACGCGTGGTTTGAACGCGTCACTGAGCATCTGACCAAAGAGCAGACGGCGGACCTGAAACGAAAGTTCGCCCGAACCGAGCCGCTCAACAAGGCTGAGCAGAAGGTCCGAATGATCGCCTGGGATGTCGGATCACACTTCCGAGACTCCTGGCAAGGAACGCCCTTCAAGGGACAGCTAGTCGCGCAGGACAAGGCGACGGCACTGCTCTACAAGCGATTCTTGGACGAATTCGGGATGGTGACCTCGGAGGTGCTCATCTCCGGTCCCGACGATCGGGAAGGCAATGAAGACATTTACGAAGGAAACAAACAGGAGGTCGTCGCATTCTGGAAAAAGATGATGGCGAAGTACGGAACATCCAAAGAGTACGATCGTCAGCTCATCAATGCGTTCAAGAACACCGACGAGCCCGAGGTCATCATCGTCGTTGACAAGTTGTTGACGGGCTTCGACGCGCCACGGAACACGGTGCTGTATTTAACTCGCCAGCTGCGCGATCACACCCTTCTCCAGGCCATCGCTCGCGTGAACCGGCTCTACGAAGGCAAAGAGTTCGGGTACATCATTGACTATCGCGGCGTGCTTGAGAATCTCGATCGCGCGCTCGATGTCTACGGCAAGCTAGCCGAGTTCGACATGGACGATCTCCTCGGCACGGTGACACCTGTCGAAGAAATCGTGGCAAAACTGCCGCAACGGCACTCCGACTTGTGGGCGGTCTTCGCGGCGGTCCGGAACAAGAAGGACGAGGAGGCATATGAACGCCTGCTCGGCGATGATCTGATTCGTGAGACGTTTTATGAACGCCTCTCCGCTTTTTCGCGCACGCTCGCAATAGCGCTCGCCGCGGTGAGCTTTATCGAGAAAACGCCGGAAGATAAGATTCGCAAGTACAAATCCGACCTCAAGTTCTTCATGGAACTACGCAAATCGGTTCAGCGGCGCTATGCCGAAGTTGTCGATTTCAAGGAGTATGAGTTGAAGATTCAAAAACTCATCGACACGCATGTTGGGACGGGAGAGGTGGAGAAACTGACCGGCCTCGTGAACATCTTCGACGCCGACGCATTTGCGAAAGAGGTCGAAAACGTCGGCGGCACTGCTTCGAAGGCCGACACAATCGCCTATCGAACGAAGCGCACCATTTCTGAGCGAATGCGGGAAGACCCTGCATTCTATCGAAAGTTCTCCGAGTTGCTGGTCGAGGCGATTCGTGCGTTCAAGGCGCAGCGAATTTCCGATGCCGAGTACCTTCGTCGGGTCTCTGCAATCCGGGATTCGGTTCGAGGCCGGTCCGGCGATGATGTCCCTCCATCCGTAAGGCAGCACGATGTGGCGAGGGCGATGTATGGCGTGGTGCTTGAAGCCGTCGGGGGTGCCACAACCGACGCGCGAAAGAACCCGAAGGAAATGAGTGCGGAAGCCGGGTTGCAGATAGACGAGATCATCCGCGAGAAGAAAATCGTGAACTGGACAACGAACACCGATGTCCAGAATCAGATGAAGAATGCAATAGAAGACTACCTCTTCGAGTTGAAGGAGTCGCACGGACTCGACCTGTCCTTCGACGAGGTCGACCGCATCATGGAAGAATGCCTTGAAATCGCTCGACAGAGGTACAACTCGTGACGCAGGGATCCCCCGCCACACAGTTGCTTGAACTCCGCGCAGGTAGTTCGAGCATCCCATATACATTGACGCGACGATCCGGCGATCGGTTGACGATTAGTGTTCATCCGGATTTGAAAGTGATCGTGCGTGCGCCAGTGTCGCGATCGCTGGAGGAAGTCGCCGCCCGTGTGCAGGCCCGTTCCGGGTGGATCGTGCGACAGCTCACGCATTTTGAGCAATTCAAGCCGCCACCGGCGCCCCGGCGATTTGTTGCCGGCGAAACGTATTTGTATCTTGGTCGACAATATCGATTGAAAACCGTCCATTGCGACCAAGCTGACGTGAAGCTGCTCGGCCGCTACTTATGGGTTCGGACGGCGGCCCCAAGTGATGCCATACGGGTTAAGGAACTTGTAGATGGCTGGTATCGCCGTCATGCGGAGTCCACCTTTGCACGTTGCTTGGATCGGTGTCTGATTGCGGCAAAGTCACTAGGCGTGGCAATCTCGCGCATTGAGACTCGATTCATGCGCCAACGCTGGGGAAGCTGCTCAAAGTCGGGGAGGATTATTCTAAACGTAGAGTTGGTGAAGGCACCGGTTCATTGCATTGAATATGTGATCATGCATGAATTATGCCATCTGCGGATACACGACCATAGCGAACGGTTTTATCGCTTGCTGGGGCGCCACATGCCGGATTGGCAACGTCGCAAGGATCGATTGGATTCACTTCATCTATAGCGATTTGAGAGCCAACCGTTTAAGCCTGAGAAATCGCTCCTCGACACAATGCGACAGCCGCTGCACTGGAATTAGCCTGCCTTACGGTCGGCGAGCTTCAAGTGCGGCTTTGGTCGCATGAATCTGCCCAAGCCAGGTGTTGAACTGTGTGCGAGAGCGTGTCGTGTAGAAGTTCCGGGGGTCGTCGTGCTCGGGTGGACTCAGATTCGCGAAAATGTCGCGGAGCGTGTCTGCCTCCGCGGGTTGCAGAGGCACTACTTTTGTGAATGCGTGAAACTCGGACACCTGCAGCGACTTTGCCTTATACTGGTGACGCTGCTCATTGAACACGTGTTTGTTGGTCAATCGCTCAATCAATCGTCGCATCAAGCCTGCAGCGCGCTCTTTTTCGTCAGCACTCGGCTCCGCCGGTCCCGCGAGCAATGGGGTAATTTCGTTGCACAGCTCGTCCCAGTTCTCACTGTACTCGCGGACGGTGGCGCAGTCCTCAAGCACTTGAATGGACATTCGGGCATTTAAGCCAGGTGAACGATTGACGGTGGCTTGGAGGTTGATAAAGAAGTCCCAGTTATGCGTCAGCACGAGCACTTGTGTCTCTGGCTGATCACGGACGAGATTGCGGAGGCGTTCGCAGAAGTTGGAAACGTAGTTGTAGTCGAAGCTCGAGGCTGGGTCATCGAAGACCAGCACTCGGTGTGGATCGGTAGCTGCTTCACACATGAAAACGGCAAGGGCGTGAACTTTCTGCTCGCCTTCGCTCAGAACGCGGTGAACAGGCGACTCGCCGACCTGCGGCGTGACGATGATGTCCTGCTGATCACCACGGCTGGAGAGTCGAACACCCATCTGGTCGAGCGTTGCCCCGCACAAGCTCCGATACTCGTCACTGAGACGCTGCTCAAACGTACCAAGCACGAGTTCGCGATGGGCGTCCTTGCCTTTGTTCGTCATGGCGCGAAGTCGCGATGCGAAGTCATACCCAATAACCAGTCGATGCTCGGGTGTGAGTCGAATTGAACGATTGCAGAGCGCGACCAGAGCATCCTTTTCCGCGGCAACAGCCTGGTGGGCTCCCAAGCCCCCAATCTCGGCTTGGACGGCGGCGATGCGGCCGGCCAATTCTTGACGATTCTGTGTGCCAGTCGTGATTGCATCATTGAGCGCTACCTGCGCGGTGCGTATTGACGTGATGTGTCCAGCCAATTCAATGGTGCGTGCGTACTGAACCGCATCGCCGGCGCTCAGCAGTTGATCGCCAGTCGGAACCACACTGATGATTGCCTGGAGCAGAGCCACTATTGCGTCATAGGCTCCCTGCGGAAGCAGGTCGCGACAGGCCGAGTAGTCGTTCAGTTGGAACGCAGCGATGCGTGCAAGCGTCGCCCGACCGGTCTGAAGTGTGCGATCCAAGGCTGCAAGCTCCCTTTGCAGAGTTGAAGTCAAATACCCGTGGTAGGCGATGAAGAGGCGCTGGGCATCTTCCGTCATGCCTTGATTGCACAAGGGGCACACGTGCTCACCCGCCCTGAACGCTGAAAGGTCGTACATTGCCGCGGCAGCGGCAATCAGAGCGTGGTGCTGCTCGTGATTAGCGCCGGCCGGAAAGGCGAGACGCGCCAGTTCAGCGCTCGCAGTTCGCTTCTGAGAGGCCTGCAATTCAGTTGTTTGCAAGTCGGCCAATCTGGCGGAGTTGCACAACTCTGAGAGGGACTCCAATTGTGATGCGAACTGTCCGAGCAGCGCGTGCTGTGCCCGCAGTGCTCTTAGTCCCTCTTCGCTTGAGGCCGCAGTGAGTTGGCCGAGCGCTTGAGTGCATTCGGCGAGCCGAGCTGCCTTGGTGTTATCAAACGCGGAAAGGCCTGCAAGGAGCTCAGCGCATGAAGCGGAGTTCGTCGCCGTCCACTGGTCGAACGGCGCAGTATTAATGTTGACCGTCCCCGCAAGACGTTGTTTGGCAGCGTCGATGTCTACTTGGAGTCGGCTTGCCGCGTCGTTGACGCGAGTCGTTGCCGCAGCTTGGAATGCGGTGAGCAGATCCCTCGCGTACTCGAACACCTCAAGGCGGAAGGGAGCAATCTCGACGACCGCACGCGGTTGCAGAGTGCCGGTTATGTGCTTGATCGCGACAGTGGTGTCGAAGTATTTGAGCGACGGTGCCAGTGTGCCGAATCCGACTGTTTGATTCCACGTTGCCGGCGCTGTTTGGTTGCGGAACTTATAGGTGAACGTCGGAGTTCCGGGATAGGTGGCACGGACGTTGTGTAACGGGTCGGTTGGCCTGTCGGGATTCGCAAGCACTTTCAGTGCCTGGCAGAGGCTCGACTTACCCGATCCGTTCTTTCCGAAGATCACCGTAAGTTGACGGTCGAAGTGAACCGCCAGTCCGGGTAAGAGCTTCTTGAAGGCGTTGAAATCGGACAGACGCTCAAGGTAGGCCGGCGTCGCCACGGTCGCGGTTGCCGCTGGGGCAGCAGGAATAGTTGCTGCGGCCGGTGCATATTGGGTATCCCCGCGGAACAGGCTCAAGAGATTGTCGAGCGCTTCAGGGCGAGGCGACTCGCCAGTCGCAGCGATGGCCAAATCGCACAGCGCGTGGAACCACGCCTCGCCGACGGCGTCGCGCAACTCAAGCAGATAGCCAATGGCGTCAGGAAATCGTGGCATTACGTCTCACCGTCGATCACTCGGATTCGAGCAATTTGACACTCGGTCGGAGCTGCCGTGGTTTACGGCCGGTCGAGCCAAAAGTGTAGTCGCCACCGCGCACAGGAAATAGTTGCCCGTTGAAGCGAATTGCCATGCAACGTGGCGGCAGAATTGTCGCATATCGATCGATGGAGGCAAGGTACGAGCTTCACAAATCATCGGCACTGGAGCCTCCGCCATTCATGGCGAAGGTCCGAGTGCCCGGTGGTGTTTTTCAGGTTCTAACGCGGTCCTGCTGGACCGAAAGGGAGGTTTTC
>CAYXEY010000195.1:0-8832 GCA_964464105.1 uncultured Planctomycetaceae bacterium | reverse complement strand
GGCGACCTGACCGTCACCGTCTCGCAGATTGATCTTGCTCAGCTCATACGTCTCATGCCGCCGAGCCTGCGAAATACGCTCGATCCGCTTCAACTTCAAGGGCGGCTCAGCGGAGATTGCAAGGGTCAGCTTGCGCCGAATTTCGAGCTTGCGTCCGCCGAGGCGATTGTCACCATCGAACCGGCAACCCTTCAACTTCTGCAACGAAACATGACCGCTCCGAGGATCGTGGTCACCGCCAAAGTGGAGGAGGGACAATCGCAAATTGAAGTGACTGCCAGTGAGCTTCAGGATGACACTCAGAAATCCGCCCGTGACGTACGAGTGACGATCAAAACAGATTCGGGGCGGACTGCTGTCTCGGCCGCATTCGCCGCGTTCGGCGGACGGGCAGACGGATCGGTTCAATTCAACACCGATTCTCCCGGCAAGTATCCATTTTCCATTCGTGCCTCTGGCGTTCGGTTCGAGGAATTGAGATCACTTGCGCCGGATGCCGCGCGGCAGGTGCTGACCGGTTCCGTTAGCGGCAACCTGGAAGGCACGTGGGATGCGAATGACTGGACGGCGTCCTCGCTGACCGGAGTGCTATCGACCCCGGATGCACGATTGCAGCTCGCTACGGTCTTACTCCCAATTTCAACCGATAAGATTTCGGCAACGCTGAATGACCGGCGAATTGAAATCGCTGGTCGTCTGAATTCAGCGGGCGGGAGCTTCACCGGCCGGATGGGATGGAATGTCCCGGCAATCGAGATGATCGATGTGACAGGGAAGATCGACTCAATCTCGCTGGCGGCGGCCCTGGATGTCTCCGGGCAAAACTGGAATCGCCCGCCGAGTGGCGCCGTGCGCTTCGACACCCGCCTCAGCGGCGACGTGTCTCTGGCGATACCCAGCGCGCGACCGACGGGCGCAACAGGACGCGTGGACCTTCGCGGCGGGGCAGGTCATTTCCATCTCGGCGCGACGCGTCTTCCCATGGACACGTACAGTGTTTTCGCTGAGATCCGCGATCAGCGCATCACCGGCCGGACAAGCCTCACACTTCTCGGCGGCCGGGTCGAACTCGATGGAACAGTCCCGCTTGATTCAACTAATGACTTCGCCCTTAATTGGCACGTTCGTGACCTTCAGCTTGAAGGACTTGCAGCGCTTAAGGGCAATGCGTCGCGGCAGTCATATCGCGGGCGGCTATCCGGTGACGGCGACGTCAGGGGAAATGCGTCGGCCTCGTCAAACTCACTAGGGGGTCGAGGTCATCTGGACATAACGCAGGGCCAACTTCTCGAGTTGCCGGTCATCCGCGATATCGCAAGACTCCTCAGACCCGCCGGTACCTTGATTGGTACGGCTACGGACGACAAGGCACGGGCCGATTTTGTCATCCGGCCTGATGGCGTGGAAAGCGAATCATTTGAAGTGGAGTCGCCGCTCATGGCGATACGCGGGCGCGGCCGCATGCAATTCGATGGGAAACTCGACCTCGTCGTGCGGGCGACTGCTGCGCCGAAAATCACGAAGTTGCTTGGGCCGCTCGATCGTTTGATTGATGACGCCAGCGGCCGCCTGGTGACCTATCGCGTCGGCGGAACGACGGAGCATCCCAACGTCCGCGTCGAGCCGCTGGGGCTTTCGGTGTTTCCTGAGGATTAAGCGCTCTGGATCACCAACTTGCTATCCATCTCAGTTTTCTGAATCGGAGAAGCCCATGATCCCTGTGACCTGCTCGTTGGTCGAACCCGTCGTCGGACTGTTCAATACGATGCTCGCGCTGATCACGCAAATTCTCAGTCCGCTCGGACTTTCGACCCTGCTTAATCCACTGTCCAATCTGGCCGGCTGGATCCGCGGGTTGGCAGGTTGTCCATAATTGAGCAAGTCGGCGCTGCGAGCGGATACAATCGGGTCATGATCGACCCGATGACACCGATCCTTCAGACTTTTCGTCGTCGAGAGGCCACGAGTTTTGCCGACGCCTGGGTAGGCCTCGAACCGACTTTTCAATCCGAAAAATCCGTTCGAAAGTGGGCGAAGATGGCCGCCAAACCGGGCGGAGAAGATGCTTATTTCGAAGACGCTTACATGCTGAAGACGCAGAAGGCGGTGGCGCGTTCGATAAAAAAGCGATACGAGCGGCATCGCGATCAGTGTCGACCGCATTGCATGTTCGCGCGAGTCGAATTGAAGGAAGATCGCGATCCCTGGGATGTTGTCCGGCAGAATCTGGTGTTTCACTGGGCCGATGAAAATCTGGAGCCATTCGAGGTCAGGCTCTCGCTCGATCCCGAGACATTTGAGTACAGCATCAAGCCGGTGCCGCTCGCCTGGCTGTATGACGAGCGCTTTGTCGCGTTTCTTGAAAAGTATATTTGGGGCAGCGCCCTGCGCGAGGGACTCTCGCCCAGCATCGCGCATGGCGGAGCGCAGTTCTCTATTTCAGCAAAAACGTTCATGGGCGGGAGCCTGCTGGCCGACCACATCACCGCCAAGCTGAATCACCCCGAGCTGGCCACATGGATCATGGATTGGCCCAACCCCGATGACCGGCCCTTTCGAGCCACGCGCCCACGATTCGAGGCCTTCAAAGAAATGCTCTCGGCCTATTGGTCGGGACGCTTCCATCCAAAGGCGATTGGGACGCTGAATGCGGAGCATGCGTACCTTGATCGGGGCTTCGGCCCGGCGGGGGAGGCATCACGTGGATTCATGGAAGCCGGGCGTGGTCCCATCGGTGATGCCCGAGAGGTCTTTCAAACGAATTTTGCATTCGGCCGTGCGGTGCGCCTGCTCGCTCAGAACGTTCATCCGGGGTATTGGCAGGCGGCCCATCCAAAAGAAGACGGGTATCGCCCCGATCAGATCATGCGCTATGGCGAGGCGAATCTGAACCGGCTGCAAATCGCGGGTGAATTGCATGTCAAGAGCGGCAAGGTGCTCGATGCCGAGCGCGCCCCGGAAATGACATCGCCGTTGGAGATCGGGCATCTGACGACTGAAGCCAGTTGGGAGAATCGCGCGCAGAAGAGCCGAACCAGCGCCCGCGATTTTGTCGAAGCAATTCTACTTGATGTACATCACGCCCAGCACTTGCAAGCGAACCCGAATCTGGCGGTGAAGAAAACTCTGCTTCAGGACATGCTCCTCGGCGATGCGGAAGAGACACTGAAGCGATTCGACGGCCAAGCGACGCTGGAGCGATTGCGAACTGAAGCCCGTAAGCTCAATCGCGAAGCCTCGCGCGGTCGAATGAACACCGATTGGATCGAGCCGGAGACTTTGTTTTGGGCGTCGTGGCAGGCTTTACCGAAGGGCGAAAAGGCTGCCCTGGCTCGCGAAGTCATTTCAGGTTTTGTCGAAATGGTTGACCAGGCCGCGGCAATCGATCCCAGGCAGCACGAGAACGTCGCCCCGATGGAATGGCATCGCCATCGCATTCATCCCCTGTTGTGGAAGGCCATTGAGGATTCCACCGATCTTGCCGGACATGATGACGACTGTGTTATCCGCGAGCTGCAGATCTGGCAGTCACGCAAAGCGCTGTACATGGCCCGGCGGCCGCAATGGTCGCAGGTCACCGGCTCGGTCCCGCCGTGGGAACAGCAGGAGTGAATTGCCTGTGCCGTTCCGGCTACGGAATATAGCTCCGGCGAAAAACATGGTTCATCGCCAGTGAGGTGATGAGCGTGGTGAGCGCGACGGTAATCGCCGCCGTTCGATCAGTCGGATACACCTGGTTGAGCTGCCTGGCGCGCTCGGCGAGCAGCCGTATCAGTCGCCGTGTCGGTTCGGGGAAATGCCCGGTCCATCGGTATACATTTGCGACAATTTCTCGTTCGAGTTGGAGAATCAGTTCGGCGGCGGGCATTCGCGGCGCGGCGGTCGGGTTGGTCTCCTCTGCTGCCGGCTCTGTGTAATCATCAAAGATGGCCTGCAAAGCGCCATCCACCCCGGGCGGCAGCGTTTCATCGCCCCGCGCCGCTGCATCCTTGTAAAACTCCTCCAGCGATCCAGACAGTTCGCGAACGTCCTCATCGCGCTCAGCCGCAGTGATGACCGGATCACGCTGATTGAGCACCGCCATCGTCCGATCGCAGAATTCCAGCTTGGCCCTCGCACCGGCCCATTGGGCGTATTCCTTACGCCAGTCTAATTTAGGCGTCATCCACACGGCGAAGGTCTCAGCCCAGTCTTCGTCGGGGTGTTTCTGCGCATACCATCCCGGCAGGTGCCGGACATAGCGGCGACTGAACGGCGTGGGGTGATACTCCTCCAGGTACGGTTGCGTGATCGAACCGAATTCCTTGATCCAGTCTTCCTGCTCATAAAGTTTGTATGCATAGTTGACCACGTGTCCCATTTCATGGCGGAGGTAGCGGAGCAGATCCGCCGTGCCCACGCCCTCGACGTGACCCACGCGCTGCGCATGCACTTCCACCAGATCCGGGCGCGCCAAATAAAACGGAATAGCCAGCGCAATCGTGTTGAACGGAACGCCCCATTCCGTGGACAGATAGAAGTGCGGCTTCAGACGCTGGATGCCGACGGCCTCGATCTCTCTTTGAAATTGTTCGAGGACCGGCTCAAGCGGCGTGCCGGCGATGGTGAGACCGAGATCGCGAATCGGCGTGGAGAGTAGCCGGCTTTCCTGGAACGGGGAGGCGGAGGCCATGCGTGCATCATCCGGGAGCGAAATCCCCCGCGGCTGCGAAGGGTCGCAGGATCATAGCGATGCAGCCCGATTCTTGCGGAATCAAGGCCGAAAGTCGTGCTGCCCGATGTGCAGGCCCAGCACGCTGCGCAGGCGCCGGAGCACAAAGTGAACATAGGGTGCCAGCAGTGCCGTGTAGGTGGCCGTATAGAACGCCACGAGCGCGTGCCGCCCCGTCGCCGAGTCCGGCCCATCCCAGGTCGTGTGCATGCGCACGGCCAGCGTGAGCAGAAAGCACACAACAAATGTATAGATCAAGTGCGAGACCATGCCTTCGCGGAAGGTTACGCCGCGGGTCTTCACCATGAACAACCCGAGCAGGCCTAGTACGAGGGCATGCAAACCGACGTTGGCCCGGACAGGGTGGCTCAGGCTGCACAGGTCGATCAGCAGGCCGATGATCCAGCAACCCAGCATCGCATCGGCCGGTCGAGCGTACAGCCCGAAGAAGACCGCGACGATGGTCATGAAGTCGGGGCGAATGCTGTGGACCGCCAGGAACGGGGCCACCGAGGTCTGGATGACCGTCACGAGGTACACGAGGACGGCGAATCCAACCCAATTCATGCGTTCATCCGAATGCCTGCCCGCCGCGATCGCGATGCGAAGTGCATCACGACGTGGCCCGGGATATTACGGCATCCCGGCGGCTGCCGTTCGTCGGCCATCGGTGGAATCAATAATCCCAACCGCGGCTCGAGCGATAGCGACGCGAACATACGGATTCTGCCCCGGCATATCAAATGCATCGCGCAGGGGTTTGAGGGCGTCCGGGCTACCAATTGCCTCGCAGGCCAATGCCGCCATGGCACGCACACGTTTAATTTGGTTTTCAGCCGGCTCGTTGGGATCCTTAACGGTGGGTGTCCGGAAGAACAGGTGGGCCGTGGCGAGGTCCAGCATGCTTGATGCGTCGTAGCCCTTGTAATTGATGCGTCCCAGCCCGCGGGCGGCCTGGAGCTTCACCTCAGGCGCGTCGGCTCGATTCAAGCGATCGAGGAAGAGTCCCTGGGCTTCAGCGCAGCGCGCGTTGCTGAGCGCCCCCAGCCCCGCAGTTGCCTGGCCCGGGTCGGCGCTGTAACCATAAGCCATCAGGCTGTTGACGCTGCGGCGATCCTTCAGCGTGGCCAGGGCTTCCAACATGCTGCGGCGGGCCAGTTCATCCTGCTCGCGAGACAGGGCGGCACGTAGCATCCGGGTCGCGCTCTCGTCGCCGAGTCGCCCCAAGACGAAAGCCGCATTCGCGCGCACGGCCGCGTTGGGATCAGCCGTCAGCAGTTTGCCAATTTCGCTCATGCGCGAGGAATCGCCGCAGCGGTGCATCGCATAGATCGCCGCGATGCGAACATTGGGATCGCTGTCGCTCGACGCAGCCCTGAATCGCTCGACCATATCGCCTTTGCGAAGGGTGCCCAGCCCCATGAGGGCCGCGAAGGTGACCGCACGATTGCCGGTATCGAGGTTCTTCTCAATCGCAACGGCAGCGTCTCCGGCGGACGATTCGCTGATCGCCTCGATCGCGTTGGACGTCAGGTAGGGATCATCGGAGAGGGCCGCGTCCTTCAGCACCAGGATTGCATCATTGCGAAACTGCTGCCGCTCGCTGACGCCCAGCCCGCCGCGAAGGGTGGGAACGCAACCCACCGCGCTCAGCGCTGCGGCGACCGCGGGGCCGAGCATCCAGCAACGACAATTCGCGAACCTAACGATCTGATTCATGTTCGTCCTCCGTGACGAATGGGTGTGTCTAAGTCGGCTGCGCCGCCGGCGATCTTCGAAAACGGTATCGAAGCCAGTCGAGCAGCATGACGATGGTCAGGATTCCTGCCCCCTGTGCAAACCAGTCTCCCCACCGGCTGTACAGCGTCAGGCGCGAGTCGCAATTTAGGTCACCCGCAACGTATCCGGGCGCCGTGTCGGGTCTGCGTTGCCAGCGATTGACCGATTCGAGATCCTCATCGAGCTGCTGGATCAGGTTTTCTGCACCGGCGATCGCCTGCCGCGCATCGGGACTCGAGGCTTCACCGAAGAGCCGGCTCAACCGCTGACTGACATAGCCAAATTCCGGCCCGACGCCTCTCAACGCCGCGGGAATCTCACCGGTGATAGCCTTGCCAACCGCGGCATACTCCGCGGCCGCGTCCTTATATGGCATCGACGAACCGCGCAGGCGGGCTGCAAGGCGTTCGACCTGCGTGCGGCAAGCTTTGATCGTGGTCTCCACGCCGGCCAGAGCGGCAATTTTTGCCGAATCCAGCTTCACCCGGGCATGGATCCGTCCATTCGGGTCGATCAGAGCACTGGTGCCCGTATTGACGCTCCGCGCCACGGCCAGGCGATTCTCGACCGCCCGGAACACCGACGCCGCCAGGTGCTGCTCCAGTTCGGCCGTGTGATAGAACCATCCGTCATTGGAGATGGTCAACAACATGTCGATGTTCTTGCGACTCGAATCATTTCCCTCTGCCGTCACGAATGCGCGGGCGACATACGGCATCACTTCTTCAAAGCAGATCGGCGTGCCCGCACGGAACCGAGCCCCGCGGCTCGGCGCATCGATCTCAAACGCATTGAAAGAATCACCCGAAGTCAGCGAATACTCGGTCCCATCGTGGCCGAACGGCGTAAACGAATTGAGCTTCTCGTAGATTGAGTGGAAGCTGTAGCGGAACGGTACGTATTCGCCGAATAGCACAAGGTGCCGCTTGTCATAGCGATTCTGCGGCGTCGTGCGGCCCGGCGTCATTAAAAACGCCGAGTTGTACGCATCCACCCGCGCCGGAATCCCCGTCGGACGCCATTCCAAACCAAGCGAGCCAACGACGATCGAGACCTTCTCTTCGTTCGCGATGGCCTGCAATGAGTCGCGGGTCTGCTTGTAATACTGGCGCGACTGCTGCATGTCTTGGATGGACCACCTCGGGCCGAACCGCCGCTTGCGAATCTCCTCCAGCTCGTCCGGCGTCGCGTTGATGAATTCGTCGTTCAGGTATCCGCTCCACGCGGTTTCGGGCAACACCACGAGATCGGGCTTTTCCTTCGCCGCCCGACGAGCCATGTCCATGTAAGTCTGGAAGATCAAAGAGCCGGGCGTCCGCGCGGCCTGCTGCTGGTCGACGTACATGACAAAGTCGCCTTGCACGACCGCTACGCGCGGACCGGGCGAAAAGTTCGCGGTGGACGTCTGCGACATGCCGTAAATGATGGCTCCGGCCACGACCAGCGCCGTGGTGAGCGATCCGAAGGGCAGTCGCGTCGCCGCGTGGGGTTTTTCGTCACGCCAGATGAGGATCGGCTGCACGATGAGGTCGGTGAACCAGCCGTTCACCATGGCCAGCACGAAGCTCACGCCATAGGCGCCGACCAGATCGCTGACCTGGATGATGGTCAGCACACGGTACTGGCTGTGCCCCAGCAGCACCCAGGGAAAAGAGAGCGGTCCGAGGCTGCGCAGATATTCAATCGCCACCCAGACGAACGGGGCGACGATGGCCACCGAAATGCCGCGCCGGCGATACATGTGCCGGATGGGCCAGGCCGCAAGCGGGAAGAAAGCGGCATAATACAGACACATGGCGATATATCCCGGCAGGGTGACCGGGATCATCCACCGCACGTGAATCAAAAAGTACAGCAGGCCCAGAAGGTAGCTGGTGACGTAGATGGGTCGGGCCCGGTCGCTGGCACACACGGCAACCAGCCAGGGCACGAGGCAGATGTAGGCCACCGGCCAGAAATCCACCGGCGGGAAGATCAGGCTGGTGGCGGTCAGGGTCGCCAGGGCCAGCAGCAGGATTGGCTTCCACCGGGTGATGTGCACTTGTCCGCCCAACACGCGTGCCGCCCCGCGCAGGGTTTCAACCGGCGAGGCGGCCGGCGCGGCAATCGCGGACGATTTGGAAGCCTTGCTCGGCGTTGGATTAGCGGTTGGCGGGGTTTTCTCAGCCATGGGCCGGGGCAGTGTAGCCGCAAAGTCGGCATCCGACATGAGCGAGCGATGCTCAATGACGCTCCCAACACTCGGGCTTCCATTGTTCCTCACCGTCATACCAATGCCTGACTGTTACGCCGCGACCTGCGGTGCTTCCAACCCTGGCACCTTCGACTGACTGGCACACGAG
>CAYXEY010000194.1:0-8867 GCA_964464105.1 uncultured Planctomycetaceae bacterium | reverse complement strand
AATGCCACCAGCGGAATCGAGGACAGAAGCAGCGTCACGTGATCGATGTTGCGGTTGATCTGGGTCTTGAGCTGCCGCGCGGTCACGAACGCCTTGACCGGCCAGCCGAGCTTTTCCAGCATTCGATTCACGATTCGCTCTTCGGGCCCATCGCCGTCGACCGGTCCGCCGCCGAGCGAGATGCCCGACGGGGTGGATGGCTTGGACGGCTCGCTGGCTGCGATCTGGGTCGTCGAGGCGTCCGCACTGGCAATGTCATCCGGCAGATCGAAGTTGAAGAACATCAGCTTGGCCGTGGCGCGATCGAAGTAGCGTTTGGCATCCTGCTGCGTACCGATGATCGCGCCGACCGAATAGACCTGGTAATAGCTGGTCGCATTGAAAAAGCTGATGGCAATGTCGAGGCCGGGTGAAGCGATGACCCCCGCGATGGTGAAGGTCGCGTCGACGTAGGATCCGTCCGGCTTCTGCGCCCAAATGGTCATGGTGTCGCCGAGCTTCTTCTTGCGTGCCTCGGCGAACTCGCGCGTGATCAGCAGATGCCCGCCGCTTCGCAACTTCGCAACCGCGTCGCGCTGATTTCCTTCGAGATAGGTGAGCTTGATGGGCTCGAAGGCCGTTTCGGGATCGATGGCAATGAAGCGAGAAAACTTGTCCAGCACGGACATCAATGCCGAAAGCCCCTGCGGCTTCTTGAGCCAGAAGGGAAAATCGTCCGCGGCGGAAAACTGCTTCAACCCTTCAAGTCCGTGCAGTTGGTTCGCCTTGTCCAGCGGCACGCCGTTATAGGCGTACAGAATCGCCTCCGGGAACTCCTTGGGGAATTGCCAACCAGTCTTGACTGATTCGCCCCAAACGACGAGACCCACGATGAGCGAAAGCCCGACCATGAGACCGGCGCAGATGGAGGCGGAGCGATACGGTGCTTTGTCTATTTCATCACCGAGGAGCTGCGGTCGCAGGCCGAGCACGGCGCTGGCCACGATGACCGCGATGCGACCCAGCACGATGACGAGTGCCGGCGTCATCAATGCAAAACCTGCGTAGAGCAGCAGCAACGAGGCCACTGCCGTGACATCGAAGCGGGCCTGATCCTCCGCATTAAGTGAGCGCTTCACCAGCTCGTGAATGCCGATCAGCACTGCTCCCGCAAGTGCCGCGCCCAACGCAAGCCACCGCCGTTGCGGGTGAGCGGTCGGACGCGTCGCTTCCACCGGCGAGACCGCCAATGCGCGAAACGTCGGCGGAATGGCCCCGAGTAGTGTAGTACCCGCGCCGCCGATGATTGCGAGCGCGACACCCCAACGGCTCACGGCCATCGCGCCGATGTAATCCCGTGCTGCAGCGATGGTAAGCCATTGCAGAGCGAAGCCGAGCACAAGCCCGATCGCCGTGCCGGCCAATCCGATCGGCGCCGTCTCGATGAAAACCTGCAGGCACAATTGCCGCCGCGTGACGCCCACACAGCGAAGCAGCCCCATTTCGGTGATCCGCTCAGTCAGCCCCATGTTGACCGTGGCCAGAATGATGAAAAAGCCCGTCAGCAGCACAACGCACGACAGGAGCATCATGATGAAGCGTAAAAGCTGCTGCGCCGAATTTAATCGCTTGTGTTGTGCTTCTGTCGTTGTAACCTTCAGCGCTTCGGTTGTGGCCTTGTCGGCGCGACTGGCGTTGCGATCATTAATGATTTTTTGAATGTCGTCGGCGGCCCTTCGAATCGACTCAACATCCGATTTCTTCAGCACCACGTCGACGCTCTTGACCTGTTTGGGCAGGCGCCGAATGGACTGCACATCTTCGAGCGTCAGCCAGATCATCGGCAACTGATTGGCGCTGGCCCGGCGGCGGTCGACGATCCCCACGACCTTGAACGACCGTGCGAGATCGGTGTGCTCGACGTCGCGAACGAAGACATCATCGCTGATCCTGATTTCCCAAAGCTCGGCCAGCGCCTTTTCCACCACAATGGCGTCTCGATCAGCCGCCTCGAGAAACCGTCCCTCGGCCATGTGATAAGTGCGAAAACGCTGCTCGCGGTCCGGACGAATGCCGGTCGCTTCGATCCGTTGAAAGGTCGACATCGTCGGCGTACCGTCGGACAATTTCATTCGGACCGCGGCTTCGACGAATTCTCGCGTCTGGGTCGTGGTGTCCGCGACGGCGGGCAACTTGGAAATGGGCTCTTCGATGTCGGAGTTGAATACGGCCCAGCGCCCCTCGACCGGCTCGACCATGATGTGGCTGCGGCCGATCCACTCAAGGACCACTTCGGTGACCTTGATGGACACGGACTCGTAGCAGCAGGTCACCCAGACGACCACGGCGACGCCGAGGGCGACCGCGCCGACCGAGAGGGCCGTGCGCGCGGGCTTAGCCCGCCAGTTTCGCGTAGTCAGCAGCCACTCCTGCCGCATCGCCGCTCCCGTTGGACTCGATCGAGCCGGTCAGCCGGCCATCCTTCAACACGTGAATGCGATCGGCGTCGGCCGCCGCGCCGGCTTCGTGCGTCACCATGACGACCGAAGTATTGAATTGTCGCGTCAATTCGCGAAGGAGCGCCCGCACTTCAGTTGACGATTTCGGATCGAGGTTGCCGGTCGGCTCGTCGGCGAGTACCAGCTCGGGTCGATTGATCAGCGCCCGGGCAATGGCCACGCGCTGCTGCTCACCGCCGGACATGGCGGAGGGCCGATGGTTCACGCGATGGGTCAGCCGGACGCGCTCGATCAGCTCGTCGGCCCGGGGTCGAATCGCCGCATCCGCCTCGCCATTGATCAGCAGCGGAAGCATGATGTTTTCCCGCGCGGAAAGCGACGGAAGTAGATTATACGCCTGGAAGACCACCCCCATTCGCCGCCGGCGGAAAAGCGTCCGCTCGCGATCCGACATGGCGCTGATGTCCTCCCCCGCGACCCGAACGGTGCCCGAGTCCGGCGTGTCCAGCCCGCCGATCAAATGTAACAGTGTTGTCTTTCCAGAACCGCTGGCCCCCATGATGGCCTCGAACCGACCGGTCTCGACGCGCAGACTGACGCCGTTCAGGGCGTGAATGGTTTCGTCGCCCAGGCGATAGGTTTTCGACAGGTTTTCAGCGGCGACGACGTCGCTCATGTCGATTCGTTGTGAGAGGCAAATTGACGGGCTATCATTCAAGCGATCAGAACGTTCAACCAGACGCCTGCCGGGACGGCGGCCCTTCGCCTTGCGGTCCACGCGAGGCATAACCGACCATGCGGATCATCGCAACCTCCGATCTTCACCACGACATTGCCCGCAGCAAGGGGCCAGCCGAACAGCTTGCGGCAGACATCTGCGCTGCAGGCGGCGACGTGCTCATTCTCGTCGGCGATTCGGCCTGCGGCGAACCGGCGTCGATGGACCGCGTGCTTTCGCTTTTTGAGCGATTTCGCGGCGACAAGCTGGCCGTGGCCGGCAATCACGAGCTTTGGACCTTTGGCGGCGCGTCGAGTCTACATCGATATGAAAACGAACTGGCCGACGCCTGTTCACGGCATGGCTTTCATTACCTGGATCAATCGCCCTATACGCGCGATGGCCTGGCCGTGGTCGGAAATGTCGGCTGGTACGATTACTCATTTCTGCCCAAATCGATGGGGATTCCGCTGCGCTTCTTTGAGCACCGCATCGCGCCCGGCGCGGCGACGCGCTATGACGAATTGAAGCACTTGTTCGTGCCCGGCGACGACATCGCGCCGTCGGCCTTTGAGGTCACGACCCGCTGGATGGACGGCGTCCGCGTGCGCCTGGGGCAAACCGACGGGGAGTTCACGCGGCAAATGTGCGACCGGCTCGCGGCGGACATCGAACAGGTGCAGGAGCGGGCGACGCACGTCGTGGCTGCGGTTCACACGCTTCCGTTTTTTGAACTCGTACCGCACAGCATCCTGCCCAACCTTGAATTCGCGACCGCGTTCCTGGGCGCAGCCAGCATCGGCAAAGTGCTGCTCGATCACCCGCGCGTCACTCACGCCTTCTGCGGACATTCACACCGTCACCGGGTGCATTCAGTCAACGGACTGACGTGCACCGCGATCGGCTCGACGTATAAGGAGAAGAGGTATGAAGTACTGGAACTGCCTTAATAGCGAAAGCAGTCTGAACTTGTTCGCGAAGAAGCGTTTTTCGGTCTTAATTCGCTGTTCGCTATTCGCTATTCTCCATTTCGCGGCGATGACGACTGGCGCCCGCGCTGATGATTCCCGAGCCGCGCGCATGACCCCCGTCACCCGCGTCTTCCAGCAGGCCAGTCCTGCGGTTGTGAATATCTCGTCCACGACGATTGTCACCTATCGCCAGACCCTCGGATTCGGCGGCGCGTTTGACGACATCTTCCAATTGCCGTTCGACACCGCGCCTCAGCGTTACAAGACCAACAGCGTCGGCTCGGGATTCGTCATTCATCGCGATGGTTATGTCGTGACCAACGCCCATGTGGTCAATCGAACGGTCGAGCGCAAGGTGAGCTTCGCCGATGGCACGGAGTTGAATGCTGAGATTGTAGCCCTGGATGCCGAGCACGACCTTGCCGTGCTGAAGGTCGCCGCATCGAAGCCGCTGCCCTTTCTGCATTTGGGGCATAGCAACGACCTCATGCCCGGTGAAACCGTGATCGCCATCGGCAACCCGCTGGGCCTCAAGCACACTGTCACGACCGGCATCATCAGTGCCATCGATCGCGAGTTGCAATTCGATCGAAATCGCAGCTACAAGGGATTGATTCAGACGGATGCCTCGATAAATCCCGGCAACTCCGGCGGACCCCTGCTAAACGTCGTGGGCGACCTGATCGGCATCAACACCGCCATTCGCGGAGATGCCCAGAACATCGGCTTTGCCATTCCGGTCGATCGCCTGCATGAACTCCTGCCCACCATGCTCGACATAGAGCGCCTCCGCCGGGTCTCACTGGGCGCAAAGTTTGGCACCACCATCGAAGAGAACAAGCTGGTCGGCGCTCGGATTGAAAGCGTGGCCGCGCACTCGCCCGCGGACAAGGCCGGCCTTCGCGCAGGTGATATCGTAACCGCCGTGTCAGGCAATCCGACGCACAGCTTTATTGAAGTGTTCAGCGCGCTGGAATCGGCTCCGGTCGGCAAGCCGCTCGATTTGTCGGTCACACAAAATGGCGGCAGCGTGAAAAAAGTCAGTCTAACGATGGTCGATGTTCCTCGTCCCGACGGCGGCGAACTGCTTTGGAAGCGATTCGGTATCCGCGCCCGTCCACTCTCCAAGGTCGATTTGCAGAACCTCGGTCTGCGTAGTGCAGTGGCTTTGATCGTGACGGATGTCCGCCAGAACTCGCAGGCGGCACGCGAAGGCCTGGAGCGCGGCGACCTCATTACCAAGATCGGCGGAATCCCGACGGGCTCGCTCGATCAGGCCGGGGCGATACTCGAGGAAGTCCGTACCGGCCAGAATGTGGGCCTCGGCGTCATGCGCATCGGCAGCGAGGCCATGATTCAGGCCGAATTAGATTTACGCGCGTCTTAGAAATCGACCTGGATTCAACAGGGGTTGCGATTCCCTTGAAAAACCCGCTATGATAAAGTGATGGTTTACGATCCTCGTGAATTCAACGCAATTGTCGAAGACGGCGTCATCCGGCCAGACGAGCCTTTGAATCTCCCCAATCGGACTCGGTTGCGAGTGACGATCAACGTAGCCGCCGACGCCGCCAAGGCTCCGAAGCCCGTTCGCACATTTCGCGAGATTCGCGAACTTGGCTTACTCCAGTCAGATGGACTCAAATTCAGTCGCGACGAATTGCATGAACGCGATTGATACGAATATCTTGATTTACGCAATCGACGTAACTGAAACGACCAAGGGCCCAATTGCCTTGGACTTGATCGAGAAGCTCGATCAATCTAATACATTGCTGCCCTGGCAGGTAGTCTGCGAATTCGGTGCGGCACTCACCAAGCTTCGAAAACGCGGCGGAACCATCTTGGAGCCGATCGAAGCAGTCACGTCCATTCGACAACGGTTTGGAATCGCCCTTCCAGATTCATCGGTACTCGATCGAGCTCTTGTCATTCAAGATGAGTTGCAGATTTCGTATTGGGATGCGTTGCTCTATTCGGCTTGTGAATGCGCCCATGTCACAACGCTCTATTCGGAGGATCTGCCCGCGAATTTCACGAGACTGGGCTTCACAATCGTCAACCCATTTCAGACCCTGTCCTAATGTGAACGCAGATGTCCGACCAATAGCTACATGTAGATCATGCGAATCGTCATCGCCCCAGACAAATTCAAAGGCACACTCTCAGCCGCAGCGGCCGCGGAGGCGATTGCCGATGGGCTGCATGCCGCCTCACGCGCCTGCAAGCTAGGCGTCGATCTCGACCTTCGCCTGCATCCCATGGCCGATGGCGGTGATGGCACACTGGAGTGCCTCCTGGCCGCATGGGGAGGGCGCCGTCAGCAAACCACGGCAAGCGGCCCTTTCGGCGAACAGGTGACGGTACCGATCGGGCTCGTCAGGGACGCTTCGACTGCCATCGTTGAATCCGCAACGGTAATCGGACACGCCCTCGTGCCGGCGAATCGCCGCGATCCGCTTGCCGCTTCGTCTTTCGGACTGGGCCAGGTGCTTCGTGCCGTCATGGAGACCGGCGTCGAGAACATCCTCATCGGCCTCGGTGGGACTGCGACGGTCGATGGCGGTGCGGGGATGATGCAGGCACTGGGTTTGCGGCTCATCGACGCCGAGGGCCGCGATCTGCCAAGTTCCATTGGTGGTGGCCAGCTCGCCAAGATTCATCGCATAGCCTGGCACGATCCGCCTGCAAATCTCGACAGCGTGCAATTCACACTCGCGGTCGATGTGCTCAATCCACTCTGCGGCGCCAATGGCGCCGCCCGTGTCTTCGGCCCTCAGAAGGGCGCCGATCCGCGCGGCGTTGAGATTCTCGATGCCGGTCTCGCTCTTTGGGCCGACGTGCTTGCCAGCGCGTCGGGTACGGATGCTCGACACGAACCCGGCGTCGGTGCCGCAGGTGGCATTGCCCTGCCACTGCTCTGCCTCGCGCAGGCCGACGTGACGCCGGGGGTGGATCTGGTCATTGAGGCCCATCGCCTGGCAGGCGCCATCAGCACGGCGGATCTGGTCGTGACCGGCGAAGGCCGTCTGGATGGCCAATCTCTCATGGGAAAAGTTGTCGGCGCCGTGGCGCGAATGTGCCATGCAGTGGACGTGCCCTGCGTCGCCCTGATCGGTGCGGTGGGTCCAGGTGTGGAGCAATTCCATTCGCTCAACCTCCGGCATGTCGTGATCGGCGGTGCGCTCGAAGACTGCGCGGACCGGTTATATGACGCTGGCGCCCGTATTCTGCCTCGACCCGCCTAACCCACCTTTCGTGTGCAGCGCCGCCTACAAAACGCGGTAAAACCTCACAGGCATGATGCAGGAGCCCTTCAGCCGTTGCATTGCAGGTGCGATGCCCCTTCCCCCAATCAACGCGGAGAATCCCATTGGATACGGCCGATAATCTGCATATAGTCCTGCCGGTCGCAGTGCGCGCCGACGTCGATCGGTCCGCAGGAATTGCGCCCTTGGAGAGTGTGCGTGACTGAGGCGACTGCCGGTTTTATCCCCCGCATGGGCGGCTCAATTCGTCGCAGCATCGACGGCTTCGGGCAGTTCTGGAGGTTCTCCGCGCGCTCCACTGGTTGGATCACCCGCGGGTTCTTCACGACGTCGCAATGGCGGCTGCTCATGCCGCAACTGTACGAAGTCGGATTCCGCTCGCTCCCCGTCATACTCGTCACCGGTGCCTTCGTCGGCATGGTGCTTGCCGTCCAGGCCATCGACCAGTTTCGCGCGGTCGGACTCGAAGACCGCATGGGCGCGATCGTGAACATCGCCGTCGTTCGCGAGCTCGGCCCCGTGCTCGCCGGCGTCATGCTCGCCGGACGCATCGGCGGCGCGCTGACCGCTGAACTGGGCACGATGAATGTGACCGAGCAGATCGACGCGCTGCGCAGCATGGGTGTCGACCCGCAGCGCTATCTCGCGGCCCCGCGCGTGCTGGCCTGCATTCTGCTCACACCAGTGCTCACCCTTTACGCCGATCTGACCGGTTCGATCGGCGGCTGGTTTATCTCCGTCGTGCAGCGTGGCGTCGATGCCGGGCCCTACTGGGATTACACCCGTGAAGTGGTTGCGAATTTCGACCTCTTCTCCGGTGTATTCAAAAGCGTCTTTTTCGGTGCGGCACTCGGTTTGATCAGTTGCTACAAGGGCTTCAACTGCCGGCCCGGCGCCGAGGGCGTCGGCCGCGCGTGCACCGAGGCGTTCGTTGCCTCGTTCATCGCCATCCTTTTCCTCGACTACATCCTCGCCGAAGTCCTTCAGGTCATTTCGTTCCAGCTCTATGGCTTCAAGACGTTCATCTAGAAAGAACACGTGACCACACCTACGGCACATGACGAGGCCCTTATCGAGCTGCGCGGCGTCAGCAAGAGTTTTGGTGCGCTTACGGTGCTCGATCGTCTCAATCTGCGCCTGGCCCAGGGGCAGACGACCGTGGTCATCGGCGAGTCCGGCACGGGCAAGAGCGTGCTGCTCAAGCACATTGTCGCCCTGATGAAGCCCGACACCGGTGAGGTTCGCTTTCACGGACGGCGCATCGACAACCTGACTGAGCGAGAATTGGCGGACATCCGCTGCCGGTTCGGCTTTCTCTTCCAGATGGGCGCGCTCTTCGACTCCATGACGGTGGGCGAGAACGTCGCATTTCCAATCATTGAGCATGGCGGGAAACTGAATGGGCGGCTGTCCGAGATCGTCGCAGAGAAGCTTCGCCTCGTTGGGCTGGACGGTCTGCAAAATCGCACGC
>CAYXEY010000193.1:5394-8880 GCA_964464105.1 uncultured Planctomycetaceae bacterium | reverse complement strand
GATGATTCGATTTTACGAGAACCTACTCGGGAAGTTCAAAGACGTTCGGCACGGCGTCAACCCCGGGACTCGAATGCCGAAGGGAATCGCACTTTCTGAAGCGAAGCAATGGCTTCAGCGCCTCACAGTTGAAGAGGTTACGCGGCTATGTAAAGTGTATGAATTGTCAGTTGTCGAATCCGCGCGCGGCGAACCGGTTCCGCCCGCCAATAATGTCCCCAATGCTCGGCCTTTTGAACACCCATATTATTGGGCCTCTTTCATTCTAATGGGTCGCCCCAACTGAATTCTGGCGCTTTGATCCTAGTCGAAATGCCATAGCTCGCCGACGCTCAAAATCAGGGCAGCGCGCAGTTTTTGGCGGGCGGCGCACGCGCCCCAATCCGACGGACCGCGAGAAAAGCAGCCGCAAACGCGATGTCCCGACCGATGGTCACGGCGCGCTGTTGGTGATGCAAACCAGTCTAGCCAACGCACGCTTCGACGCAGGAATCTGCACGCGAAAATCGGTGCGATGGGCAGCCCAGGTGGGCGGCCCATCGCGACACCGATTACAGAGATTAAGGGCCAAGCAGTAGTGACACCAACATCGACATATCGGCTGAGTTCACAATGCCGTTGTGATTAAGGTCGGCAGCGCAGAAGGGGCCACTGGGCGGTCCGATTGAGTTGAGTACGCGCACGAACGCGTTGACGTCGCCGCCGTTGACCGCGCCGTCACCATTGACGTCGCCGGCACCGCCCGTAATCAGCGCCAACGTGGCGGCATTGCTCGTCACACTGCCACAGGCGTTTGAGACAACGCACCGAATATCATACGAAGAGATGCTCGGGCAAGGCGCGACGCCGATGTTGGTGGTCGCAGCGTTGGGTGGAGTTGCATAAGCCGAGCCGCCGCACGAGAGTGGAATTGGGCTGTTGCCAAGTGTGATCCAGCTATTGGGGGCGGTTTGGATTTGCCACTGGTATGTGTGGGGACCGGCACCTATGGATGTCACTGAGAACGCCGCGGCGGCGGCCGTGCAGCTGGTTTGTGCTGAAGGTCCAACAATCTGCGGCAAGGAGGGAGCGTCGCAGGCATCGCCGACTCCGTCACCATCGCAGTCTGCTTGGTTCGGGTTGCTTACGTTGGGACAGTTGTCCGGTCCATTTTGATTGAGTGTGAACCCCTGCGAAGGCACCGATCCAAAGCAGGGAGCCGCGAGGAGACCCGTCGAATCTCGGATGCCGTCGCCGTCTGTATCTGGGTAGGCCATGCCTCTCCACTTCATTGAATCGTCGGGCGCGCAGTCCAAATCATTTTGAACTCCGTCGCCGTCTCGGTCGGCATCTGAGGAATCGGGTATGCCATCGCCCTCGCTGTCGAGTTCAGTGTCAACGGCGATGCGGAAACTGTTGACGCGCATTCGGTTACCGCCACCCGATTGGTCCGTAGAGTGACCCCACCGCACACCAACTCTCAAACCATTGATGAGGTTTGCGTCGGTTGTCCATTGCGGGAACAGGTTCGTGATATCGCCGCTTGAGCCCAATCGCCAGTTGCAAGTCGCGATTCCGTTGACTTGACTCCATCGGGGACTGGGACCAGTGAAGTCTGCATCCGCTGTTCCCCGTATGCGCATGATGACGTCGTTGTTCGTCGACGGAGAATCGTAGCGGCAGTAGACGTCCACATGAATGCCTGTGATAATGTGCATTGGCGGAATCGCAACCATATCGAACTCTGTAGCTGTTAGATAATCTGTCGAACCAACGACATCGTTGTACGCAAACTGATCTGGGACAGCATTGCAACCGCCGCTCGGCACTCCTGTTGCTTCACTCTCGTCGAACCAGTCGTTCCCCGATGCAGCTGAAATCGTGCGGGCATAAAGAGTGGTCGTCGCAGTGCGTGTGGGCGCGCCGTACCGCGACTGCAGCCCGGTAACGTCGCCGGCGCTCAGGTGAGTGATGTTTCCCATCAGTCCTTGAAATTGTGCGTATGCGGGGAGAGCCGTCATCGTCCAGCAATTCGGGGAGCAGTTGCAGTTAGTCCCCGGCGGGCAGCAGATCGATGCCCCGCAATCGCTGTAGCACATCACGCTGTCGAAGTCGAATGGCCCCGTCGGCATTCCTGGCTGAATGTCGTATTGTGATTCCCAACCGGGCTGAATGTTGTCGTAATTCACTGTGATGTACTGGTCGCGGTCCGGGCGTGCCTGCTCGTGTCGAACTCCCAGCGCATGCATCAACTCGTGACACATGATGAATTCGTAGTTCCAGTTATAGATGTGGACGGGCTGCAGTCCTCCGTAGTTTCCCACGCCCTCGGTGTAGTTACCGAAATCGTCGAGAATGTGTAGGTAATCCCCCTGCCCAGTCCGCGGAACAAAGTACAAATGGGCCGCCCGCTCAAGCGCATTCATCGACTTTCGTATGGCAGCCTGTTGGCTTGTTGAAGTGTTCGCATCGAACTGATAAGGAACGACACCGCCTGGCCAGAGGTTAGGATTCCAGAGAAGTTGCTGACTACCGTCTTGTGGCGGAAGTTGGCATGTTTGAGGAGAACGTTTCTCCACATCCGGATGCAATGGCTGGGCAACAGAAGAGTGTGTCAGGGTGCCGATGACGGTGGCGATGAACAAGACCGTCGCCTGGGAATTCGATAAGGGGTTGAATCTGATCTGTACCGTTCTGGCCTTGGATACCCTTCGGGCAGCTGCGGCTATCATCCTTCGAAGTAGGAACCCTGCTTTCAAAGTCCTTGCGGTTTGGGCAACTGAAGACATAGTACTAAACTCCTTATGGTGAATTGATATTTCTAGATGCTACGTTCGCATTGCACAAATCAATGACTCGCTGAAGACGGGATCGTCTTCAGCGGATCATTGAATTTGCTCCTATTAACACTTGAATCCGAAGATGCGGCAGATGGTTGATTTGAGAATTTTCCCGAGCTCGCTAAGCAGCGATTTCTTGATCTCGTTGAGCAACTTCTTGGCCTGAGCCTTCCACCAAGAGTCGTGCGGATCGGGCTTGAAGTTCTGATCCAGCGTGCCGCTGATATAACCAGCGTCATATTCCTCTTCGACGTTCGTCGACGTCATCAACGCCGTCGTCAACACCAACTCAGGCTGGCCAACCGGAAACTGATTGATGTCGTAGACCCGGCGCAGGCCGTCAATCACGTGCCGGCCGTCACCGGTCGTGGCATTCAGCGCTGCCCGAAGCGCATTGTGTGCACCAGCATTCCTCTGCTCGAGGATCTTGAGGCTGCTTCGAACGAGACAGTCACCGAAATTCGCAGTCATCTCGGTCACCTTGCCATCGCGGCGATAACTGAATTCGGTAATGTTCCAATCCCGAGGGTTGTAGCGTACCAGCAAGCGGGGAACGACCAGCGATGGCGTATCGACGTACGTAGCAATCATGATCACGGCTGAAGCACCACGATTGCCCTTCGTCGGTGTTCCAATTAGTGGGACAACTGTGATTCGACAGCCGGAC
>CAYXEY010000193.1:0-5384 GCA_964464105.1 uncultured Planctomycetaceae bacterium | reverse complement strand
CCCCCTTGGCGTAGCGCACTGTAAGACTAGTGGTAAAGCCCCTCGACGGATCGGCTGCCAGAGACGTGCCGAACAGGCTGTTGGCCCTGGCGACGAGATTGACCACCTTGGAATTGCCGGAGATCGCGGACCATTCCGAGTTTGTCACCCAGCCTGATCGGGTCACCATGCTATCGGCCGAGATCGTAGTGTCTCCAACCACTAAGGGAATCGGATTGACGGCGCTTGTGGATATGGCAAATTCAATCTCGGCATCACTTCGTTCATCGAGCGGCACATCTTGAGCTACATAGCCCTCGGCTCCGGTTCCGGTGTCCAGATTCAGTGTCGAAGGGTCGACCTCCTCGATCTCTGCTAGAGGCGCATCGGGGACGTCGACGAGGTCCGGGGCCGTGGAGTCATCCGCGCCGGTCGCGTACGGCGACTGGTCGTCTACGACAGCGGGTCCAACAATTTCACTGCCTAGAGGTTCAGTCTTACACCCCACAACAGGGAGCAGGGCCAGGACAATGAGCCTAATCACTGTAGCCATTTCTCGATTCATGTTTTCGTCTCCTTTGATTTGGTATCGCACCGATGCGGTCATGCGAAGCAGTACTTAGCGCCGACCTGGGTTGCGAACATCGCAGACCCTTTGAAGAAGGCGCGGTTGTTCCCGTGTGTCTTCATTTTCCAATTTGCATTTATCTGAGCTACTACTAGGGGATTACATATTCAATGCGAAGACGCATGGCTATTACCCGAAAACAGGAGTTACTCGATTCCCCTGATTGGGGGAACCTGCGAACGCCCGCCTGAAGGCTGTTGATCATCGTTTGGTTCCACGTCCCCGCCGGAACGACGTCGGTGAAGTCCACGTCGCGCCAACGGCAGTTGCCATCTGTGGTGTCGAACGCCGCGGAGTCACGATCCCAACTCGTGCCGATCGTCGGCGACGTCAGCCTGGCTCGAAACTTGCGGTTGACGCCATCCGAATCATTGTCGTAGCGACAATTCACTTGCAGCACCACGCGGACAATCTGTGCGCATTGTGGAAGGCCAAAGTCATCGAAATGTGTGGCCGTCAGAATCTGAGCGCTCCCGCTCGAACAGTTCGACGCATATGGGCCGTTTGTGGAATTACATGCACAAACGGTACAACCTGGAGCACCCTGGACGGCACCAGCATTGGCCCAATCGGCCCCCGCCTGGGTTGATGTCGCGAATCCTGTCAAAGCCATAGGAGTCGGCATCGACGGGGGACAGGGAGACGGACACGGATTTGCGGCGCAATTCGTGTTGTCGCCTCGGTAAGATCCACCCATACCTCCGCAATCACTCACAGTGACTACCCAGCAGCTGCCATCGGACAAGCAGCATGCTCCGGTAGGAGGAGGCGGTGCACATGGAGCAGACGTGCAATTCGTGCCGTCACCCTGATACTGCCCGCTGATGTCGGCACAATCGTTTGATCCCAACAGCCAGCACGTGCCGTTGGTCGCGCAGCATGCACCAATTGGTGGAACTGGTACGCAGGGGCTCGTCAGACAACCGGAGCCATTTCCAAAATACTGCCCGCCAATCGTCGAGCACGCGATTTCCGTCGTCAGTTGACACGCACCCTGAATGCAGCAGGCTCCGGTCGCTTGTGAGCAGGGGTTCGAGGTGCAGGTAGTTCCGGTGCCTAGGAATTGCCCGCCCAATGCAATACAGCTGTTTGCCGTAGCCAATTGACAGTTGCTCAAGACGCAGCAAGCGCCATTCGGTGATAGCTCGGAAAGTGTCGTTACGACGACTGTGTTTGTGTACTGAGATGCCCCCGCCGAGTTGAAGGCCCTCAGCCGAAACCAGTATTGATGCGAAGGCAGCAGGCCCGTCACCGCAAGAGACTCTGAGTCTCGGGTCACCTGGCCATACACCGCGTACGATGCGCCCTCCGAACTCCATTCCACAGTGAATCCGTCCTCATTGGACGAGTTGTCAGCCCACCAAAGGGAAAGGCTTGTGACGGCGACACCCGTTGACGCGAGCATGGTTGGCGCTGCCGGAGGCTGCCCGAACCCTGACACAGGCCCCAAATGGCGCGATCACTCTGGCCAATGCCAGACCATTTCTTGATCGCGGCCAGCCCCTGCCCGGCCGAAGCCGACGATGCGTCTGGAGCGAGAGCAAGCACCTGTTCGATTGACCATGACGACATTTGCTGGCCTCAAAGATGCCTGGCTTCTGCGATGGCCCGCATCATATCGGACCGTGAACCTACTCGTTGTTCGCTGCCGATTCTTCCGATACCGTAGAACCGTCGCCCGGCAGGAGGCCTGGCTGCGATTTGTCATTGACGACTCGCCGTCATGGAGAACTGCTCATGGCTCCCCGCGCATCTTGGAAGGGTCAACTCCGACTCTCGCTCATCACCATTCCCATCCGCATGTACAACGAGGTCAGCAGCACCTCGCGCGTGAGCCTCAATCAGCTTCACAAGGACTGCCATCAGCGGCTAAAGCAGAAGATGGCGTGTCCAACGCACGGCGACGTAGAGCGTGCGGACATCGTGAAGGGCTACGAGTACGAGAAAGATACCTACGTCGTCATCGACGAGGCTGATCTCGAAGAAGTGAAACTAGAGACGACGAAGACCATCGAATTGGTTCAGTTCATTGAGCAGGACGAACTCGATCCCATCTACCTTGATGCGCCGTACTACATGGCGCCTGAGGGCCCTGTGGCCGAGCAGGCCTTCCAGGTCATCCGCGAGGCGATGCGCAAGACGAAGAAGATCGCCATCGGGCGCGTCGTGCTGGCGAACAGAGAGCATGCGGTTGCGCTGCAGGTGCTCGACAAAGGCATGATGCTGACGACCCTGCGAAATCAGTCGGAAGTCCGCGCCGCGGCGCCATACTTTGAAGAGATCAAAGAGACGCCGATTGCAAAGGATCAGCTCCAATTGGCGGAGCAGCTCATTTCGTCCATAACCGAGCCGCTGGACATGTCGAAGTACAGCGACCGCTATCAGGACGCACTCCTCGACTTGATCAAGACCAAGATAGCAGGAAGCGAACCCATCAAGGTGCAGGAGGTCGAGGTTGGGAAGGTGATCAACTTCATGGAAGCGCTCAAGCAGAGCATCGCAAGCTCGCCTGCCAAGGCATCCAAGAAGAAGCCGCCGGCAGCCAG
Source organism: uncultured Planctomycetaceae bacterium (assembly GCA_964464105.1). Classification (GTDB taxonomy): domain Bacteria; phylum Planctomycetota; class Phycisphaerae; order UBA1845; family UTPLA1; genus CAYXEY01. Next base: position 2,231 of record CAYXEY010000193.1, on the reverse strand, counting down.
CATCAAGAAGCCCGCGGCCACGGCAAAGAAAAAGAAGGCCGGGGCCTAGCCACAAGTCATGGCCAAGCGCCAATCAAGAACGACAACAAAAAAGACGCAACCAGCGCTCCCGTCGAAGATCAGCCCAATGCTTGCCCAGATCGGCGAGCCATTCGACTCGAAGGATCACCTCTTCGAGGTCAAATGGGATGGCACGCGGTGCCTCGCGTTCATTGAGGCCGACCGGCTGCAATTACAGAACCGACGATTTCTTGAGATGCGAGATCGATACCCTGAGTTGGCCTGCCTTTCGGGCCTGCCACCGGGAACGATCATCGATGGCGAAATCGTAGTCCTGGAAAACGGGAAGCCCTCATTCCCCAAACTGCAGCAGCGCGAACATTTGATCGAGCCGCGGAAGATCGAAATGCTCGTGAAACGGCTGCCGGCGACCCTGATGGCCTTCGATCTTCTTTATCTAAAGGGCAAGGAAATCACCGCACAGCCGCTCATCGAACGCCGTGAACAACTTCGGAATCTCATCACGAAGCTCGCCAACCTGCATGTCATGGTCCCGGATCATGTTCTCGAACACGGCAAACGTCTATTCGCCGAGATCGAGCGGCATGAACTCGAAGGCATCATGGCCAAGCGGCTCGACAGCCCCTACCTCGTTGGCAAGCGATCGCCCCACTGGCTGAAGATCAAGGCGTCGAAAACGGACGAGTTCGAGATCATCGGCTACGAGCAGCGCGAGGGCCAACGTGTCGTAAGCGCCTTGGTCATAGGCATGCCGCACGGGCGAAGCTGGCATTACAAAGGCAAAGTGGGCAGCGGATTTACGGAAGCCCAGCGTTGTGAATTCTTCGAGCAATTCGTCAAGATGCCGCCGCTCGAACGCCCGCCAAAGAACGCGCCGGCTGAAACGGTGTGGCGCAAAACAGGACTGAAATGTCAGGTCCGCTTCTTCGAGAAGACCAAGACGGGTATGCTTCGCGCTCCTGTGTTCAAGGGCTTCGTGGGGAATCGTTAGGCATGGAAGCTGAACTGCGCGACAAACTCCTGCTCGGCGCCCGCGTGGCCTTCACCGGTCGGTTGGCTTCGTTCAAACTGAATGAAGCGCATGCGCTAGTCGCCGAGTTGGGCGGCCGGGTCGTGCCCCTCGTCACCAAGCAAACGTCCATGCTCGTCGTTGGCATGGCCGGATGGCCGCTTTCAGAGGACGGAGGCATCAGCCGCAAGCTCGATCAGTCCGCGAACGTCAATCGTCGAGGTGGTCGCGTACGCGTACTCTCGGAAGTCGCATTCCTGAAGCAGATTGGCCGTTGGAATGGCGACGCCTCAGTGAATAAGACGTACTCCGCTGAGACGATCTGCAAAATCACCAATCTGAGCAACCAAACGCTGTCGCGTCTCGAAGTGCTTGGCCTGGTGGAGCCGCATGATGGGGCTTTCGATTATCAGGATCTGGTCTCAATCCAAACTATCGCCGCATTGCTGCAGGAAGGCGTACAGCCGGAGCGAATATCCGGAAGCCTACACAAACTACGAAGCATCCTGCCTGGCGTCGATCGCCCTCTTTCTCAGCTGAGGATCTTCGCGGAGAACTCAAAGTCCCTTCTGCTCGATCTCGACGGTGGACTGCGAACCGTTGCCGGACAGCTCGCATTTGATTTTGACGGGCGCGCCGAGTTGACTGAACACAGTGAAACCATCCCCTGCCAGATGATCGACTGGTTCGAACGCGGACAAGAGTTTGAGGTCCAAGAACATTACACCGAAGCGGAGGACGCCTACCGACGCGCAATTGCCGAATCGCCCGAGCACTCTGCGGCGGCCTGGTTCAACCTGGGAAACGTCCTTCGCGCGACGGACCGTTCAGCCGATGCGGAGAGTGCGTTCATCAGCGCAATCCAACAGGATCCATCGATGGCCGTCGCGCATTTCAACCTCGCTGACCTCCAGGACGAGCGCGGTGATCTGGAATCGGCGGTGTCAAACCTGCTCGCCGCTCTTCGAGTCGATCGAACACTCGCAGATGCCCACTTCAATCTCGCCGACTGCTACGAACGGCTTGGGCGTCGCACGGACGCAGGCAGGCACTGGAGGGCCTATCTAGTATTTGATCGAACGAGCGAGTGGGCCAACCTTGCAAAGGAACACCTAGCAAGTGTGTAGGTATGACTGGATTAGGAGTCACTAGAGCCTGTTATGAACTATTGGCCAGTAGTCTTGTAAGCATTAAGCAGGCA
>CAYXEY010000192.1:0-8882 GCA_964464105.1 uncultured Planctomycetaceae bacterium | reverse complement strand
CAGGACTACATCGCCGCGAAGATTCGCGAGATCGCGGCATTGCATCGCATTCCGATCATCGAGCGCAAACCGCTGGCACAGGCGCTGTTCAAGTCGGTTGAAGTGGGGCAGGAGATTCCGGAGCAGTTTTACAAGGCAATCGCGGAGATTCTGGCATACGTGTACGAGATTTCGGGCAAGGCACGAAGGATGCGCAAGGCTGGATAGGTGTGCCACTGCTTCAAGCAGTGGTGCATGCGAGAGGACGCACCGGGCAATCGACACTGCTTGAAGCAGTGGCACACGGTCCACGAGCAAGCGCAATGGGTAATTGAAAGGTCCATCGTCCCCGCAGAGGAGGGACGCGACTCGAATGGCACAACCAGCGAATCCAATCTTGAGGTGGGCGGCCGTCGCGAATGAAAAGCGCGGGCTGATTTATCCCATTCTCGCGCTGGCCATGGTGCTGGTCATCCTCATCCCGCTGCCGACGGCGGTGCTGGATGCATTGCTCATCGCCAACATCACGCTCAGTGCGCTGGTACTGCTGACCGTCATGTACATGAACGGTCCGCTGGAGTTTTCATCATTCCCGTCGCTGCTCCTGTCGCTGACGATTTTCAGACTGGTGCTGAACACGGCGTCGACCCGGCTCATTCTGGTCAACGCCGATGGCACGACCAGCGCCGCGGGTTACGTCATTCAGGAAATGAGCGAGTTCGTCGCCGCCGGATCGCTGGCCGTCGGCATCATCATTTTCATCATTATCACGGTCATTCAGTTCGTGGTGATCACCAAGGGCGCCACTCGCATCGCCGAAGTCGCCGCTCGTTTCACCCTCGATGCCATGCCCGGCAAGCAGATGGCCATCGATGCCGATCTGTCGGCCGGCAATATTGACGAGGCCGAGGCCCGCCGCCGGCGCGAATCGATCATGCGCGAGGCCGACTTCTACGGAGCCATGGACGGTGCCAGCAAGTTCGTGCGCGGCGACGCCATCGCCGGCATCATCATCGCGTTCGTGAACATCCTCGGTGGCATCTATGTCGGAATGGTGGAAAAAGACCTGCCGATCATGCAGTGTCTCTCGGTGTTCACCCGGTTGACCATCGGCGATGGTCTCGTCAGCCAGATTCCCGCCTTTCTCGTATCCATCGCGGCCGGCATGATCGTCACACGCTCCAATTCCAAATCCAGCATGGGAGAGGAGCTGATCGGACAGCTGACCAGCCGTCCGGTTGCCATGATGCTGTCCTGCGGCTTTCTGGTCATCCTCATGTTTACTCCGCTGCCAAAGGTGCCGCTGACCTTCATGGCCATCGGCATTGGCGGACTGGCGTATGTGCTCATTGGTACTAAGAAGCATGAAGTCGCCGAGGCCGGTCGCGTCAAGGCCTCCGCGCCCAAGCCTCCGGAGAAGATCGAGGCCGCGCTCACAGTCGACACGCTCGAACTCGATGTCGGCTACGGGCTGGTCAAGCTGGTCGACAAGAAGCAGGGCGGCGATTTGCTCGACCGCATTTCAAACATCCGCAAGCAGATGGCCACCGAGCTGGGCATCATCGTTCCGCCCATTCGCATCCGCGACAACGTGCAGCTTGAGCCGAACAGGTATTGCGTGAAGCTGCGCGGAGCGCCGATCGCCAACGGTGAGTTGATGCCGGGGCATTACCTTGCGATCGATTCCGGCGCGGTCCACGAACCTGTGCACGGCATCGACACGCGCGAGCCGGCCTTTGGACTGCCCGCGGTCTGGGTCAGCGAAGAGCAGAGGTCCACCGCCGAGCATCGCAATTACACGGTCGTCGAGACGACCATGGTGCTGGCGACCCATTTAACCGAATTGATCAAGACCCACGCGGCCGAGCTGCTCACGCGGCAGGATGTCGGTCGTCTGCTCGATCACCTGAAAGAGCGAAGTCCCAAGATCGTCGAAGAGATCGTTCCCGAGGTCATGAAGGTCGGCGACATTCAGACTGTCCTGCAAACGCTGCTCCGCGAGCGCGTGCCGATTCGCGATCTGGAGACGATCCTGGAGACCATCGGCGATTGGGCCGGACGCACCAAGGATCCGGAGATTCTGGCCGAGTACGTGCGCAACGGACTGGCCCGCACCATCTGCGAGCAATACCGCGATACGAAACAGACCATTCACGGCATCACGATCGATCCCGCTTTGGAAGACATGGTCAGCTCGCACGTGGAGCGCAGCGATCGCGGCTCTTACCTCACGCTGCCGCCGGGAACCGTCAATCGCATCGTCGCGGCCATTCGCAACGAGCTGGAGGCGGCCGCGGCACGATCGGGCGGCGTGCAGCCCGTGGTGCTCACGTCGCCGCAGGTGCGGCAGTGGATTCGCAGAACCATTGAGTCGGCGCTGCCCAAGGTGGCGGTGCTGGGTTACAACGAAATCGTCCGTGGCATTGAAGTCCGGACGCATGGCATGGCGGCTGTAAAGGAAAAGGATGGAGCCGAAAACCTATCGAGCACGGTCCATGTCTGAAGCCCTGGCCCGCGTGAAGGCGGACCTGGGTTCGGACGCGGTGATCCTGCACACCAGGACGATTTCGACCGGCGGCGTGCTGGGCGTGGGCGCGAAGTCGCAGATTGAGATTGTGGCGACGCGCGATGCGCATGTCGTGCCGCGTAGCGGCCCCCCGTCACGAGCGACGGGCAACGCCGCGGCCAGCGCCTCGCCGCCTCCCACTCGCCCAGGCGAGCAAGCTCCGGGGGGACGCTACGGCGCGACGGGCGTCTTGCAGGCTGCGCGAGCACAGGTCGATGCGGCCACGCTGCGCTTCGAGCCGACGACACCTCGGGTCACGCTTGCGCCGACTCCGGCCGCGAGCGATGCGACGATTCGCGCCGAGGTCAATGAAATCCGGGGCATGGTCGAGCAGATTCTGCGCGAGACCCGGGCCGGACAGGCCCCGCGCCTGCCGGCTGAGCTGATTGATTACTACACCGGTCTCATCGGACAGGATGTCTCCGCGGAGCTGGCCCGTCAGGTGCTGGAGCGGGTCTCCATCAAGCTCAACCAAAACCGCGACAAGAAAGGGACGGGGGGACTGCCCGGAGAAGAAGTGATTCGCGGCGAGCTGCGCGCCTGCGTCAGTGAAATGCTGCCGCCGATGGCTACCCTCAAGCTGACCGCCGGGGCCAAGCCCACGATTGTTGCACTGGTAGGGCCGACCGGCGTGGGCAAGACCACGACCGTTGCCAAGCTGGCCGCGGTGATGAAGCTTCGCGAGCGCCGCCGTGTCGGGCTGATCACCATGGACACCTACCGAATCGGCGCAGTCGAGCAACTGCGCACCTATGCGCAGATTCTCGACGTGCCGTTGATTTCGGTCATGACGCCGATGGAAATGAAGACGGCTGTCGCGAGAATGTCCGATCGCGATCTCATCCTGATCGACACCGCCGGGCGGAGCCAGCGCGACGACGAGAAGATCGTCGATCTCAAGAAAATGCTCGACGCGGCCGAACCCGATCAGGTTCACCTCGTATTGTCGACCACTGGGCGCGAGGAAACCATGCGCCAGGCGGTCGAGCGCTTCAGGCCGGTCGGTGTGGAACATCTGGTGTTCACCAAGCTGGATGAAGCGGTGGGACTGGGCGTCATGCTGAATGTGCTGCACAACGTGAAGCTCAAGCTCTCGTATCTCACCAGCGGGCAGGCCGTGCCGGATGACATCGAGCCGGGCTCGGCGGCGCGGGTGGCGGAATTGATTCTTGCGGGGCTGCCGCGCATGAACGCGAAGGCGCCTGCGCCTGCCGTGGCCAAAGCGCCGGTTGTTCAACCGGGGAGGGCCGTGCGATGAGCGTGATGCCTCTCGATCAGGCGGCGCAGCTCCGCCGTTACATGGATACCGCGGCGACTTCGCAGGTTGAGGAATTGACCTGCGGCCGCGCGGCGACGCGGGTCATCGCCGTGGCCAGCGGCAAGGGTGGCGTCGGCAAGACCCAGATTGCGATCAATCTTGCGATGGCTCTTGCGCGGCACGGAAAGCGCGTCGTGTTGTTTGACGCCGACCTCGGCACCGCGAACGTGGACGTCGCCCTCAATCTACATGCCACGCGCGATTTGTCGCACGTGCTGCGCGGCGAATGCACGTTGGAGAACGCCGCGGTTCCGCTGGAGAAGAACCTGCGCGTCATCGTCGGCGCCAGCGGACTGGCTCGTGCCGCCGATTTGTGCGACTTCGAGCGCGGCGAGTTGATCAACTCGCTCTGCTCGCTTGAATCCGGCTGCGAAGTCATGATCATCGATTGCGGCGCGGGCATTTCGCAGAACGTGCTCGCCTTCGCCCGGGCCGCGGGCGAGCTGCTCCTCGTGACCACGCCCGAGCCGACGGCGCTGACTGATGCGTATGCGCTGATCAAGGCATTTGCGCTCTCGGGTCGCCGTCCCGGCATCGAACTCGTCGTCAATCAGGCTCGCACGATCGAAGAGGGTGAATCGGCGGGCCGCCGCATCGTGGAGGTCGCCCAGCGCTTCCTCGGATTGTCGATCAATGTCGTCGCACACATCCCGCACGATGATTGCGTGCTTGAGTCGGTGCGAATGCGAAGCCCACTCATCGCCCGATATCCGCGCAGCAGCGCGGCGCGCAGCATTTCAGCATTGGCATCCCGCCTCATTCCGCCGACCGCTCCCGCCGCCTGCCAGGGCGGATTTTTTCGCCGCCTGGCCGCACTTTTTGACTGATCCTCGCCGAAATCATGGCCGATGCTGAATCCGGACCAGGCCCGAAAAGTCGCGGCAAGGTCCGGGTGGTGAAGCGTGGCCAGATTGCTCGGCGCATCCTGCGGCCTCCTCCTTTTCGGCGCGATGGTTCTGCGCGGACTGATCGCCGGCAACTCCTTTGATGTGATCACCAGCCGGGCGCTCGTCGGATTGTTCACCGGCGTCGCGCTGGGCTCGCTCATCGGCTGGGTCGGAATGATGGTCGTGGCCGACAACCCGCCGCCAGCGCCCGAGGGGTTAACCGAGGCGTCGCCCAACGTGGATCGCGCCAACGCCTGAGGCAAAGAGACAAGAGTAAATTATGCCCAAGACATTGAAGAAGGTCCAGCGGAAGAGTGCGGCCCCGGCCGCGGTGGTCAATACGCCGGCGCCTGCCCCGGTGTCGAGGGCGCCCTCGGCGGAGGACATTCGCGCCGCCTGGCTGGAATACAAGCGCGAGCCGACCCAGGCTCTTCGCAATCTGCTCATGGAGCAGTACCTGCACATCGTGCGATTCAACGCGGAGCGGATTCGCACAAAGCTGCCCACCGAGGTCGACGTGGATGACTTGATCTCGGCAGGCATGTTCGGACTGATCGACGCGATCGACGCCTTCGACATCGATCGTGGCGTGAAGTTCGAGACCTACTGCTCGCCGCGCATCCGGGGCGCGATTCTGGATGAATTGCGCTCCATGGACTGGGTGCCGCGGCTGGTTCGCAACCGGTCGCAGAAGATTCAGGGCGCGACCAAGACCCTGCAGATCGAGCTGGGCCGCCTGCCGAGCCAGGATGAAGTGGCCACGCGCATCGGCGTCAATGCGGAAGAGTTCGACCGCATGTCGCGCGACTCGCTGGCCGTCTCGATGATGTCGCTGTCGCGCAATAAGTACGGTTCCGACGCCTCGCGCGAAGTGAGCGAGGTGGACATCCTCCGCGACGAAAAGACGCTCAATCCTGCACAGGAGGTGCAGAAGGCGGATGTCAAGAAGCTCATCCAGGAGGGTCTCACGCCGACGGAGCGGCTGATCCTGGTGCTCTACTATTATGAAGAGATGACCATGAAAGAGATCGGCGTGACGCTCGATCTCTCGGAGAGCCGGGTGAGCCAGATGCACTCGGCGATCGTGGATAGACTGCGGTTTCAGCTTCGGCAGCGCGACAAGGAATTTCGCACGTAATCATGTCAGTGATCGGATCGGGCATCGTGACCAGCATCGCCGGAGCGCCGGCCGCCCAACGGGCGCAAGCGCGGGTCGATGATGCTGCCCGCAACGATGCCACCGACGCCTCTAAGAAGCTTGCCGGTCAGGATGTGATCCTTGAAGTGGAAGGCACCGACCAGGACGGCTCGGTGAATGCCGACGCCGAGGGCAGCGGCGGCTCCGGCCGCGACGGCCGCTGGGACGATGCGCAGGAAGCGACACCAAAGCCGGGCGATGCCGGCGACGAATCCCATCTCGATTTGACGGCATAGATGATCAGAGCCCGGCTCTGTTCTATTCGTCTTCAGCATCAATTGAGTTGTCGTCGCCGTCCGGCTTCGGCGCGAAATGAGCGCGGAGGCGGTTGGCGTCGTTGATGCGCAGCTTGGTGATGCGATTCTGGGCATCGATGCGCAATTCGCGTGCGGCGGCGATCAATTCGCGCACTTCTATCCCCAGCTCCTCGGCCAGGGCCTGCACCTGAATGCGTGGGGCGGGTTCGCGGGCTTCGCTCATGACGGCGGACCTTCCGGTGTGGCGATGACGATGCTGGTCCGCTGCATGACCAGCCGGCGGTAATACACGATGAAGAGACACGTCAGCGGAATCGCGAGAATCAATCCGAGGAATCCGAGCAATCGGCCCCAGATGAAGACGCCCAGCAGGATTGCGACGGGCCGCAACCCGGTCGCCTGTCCCATGACGCGCGGTGTGATCACGGTGTCCTGCAACACCTGCACCACGCCATAAACCACCAGCACAAGAATGATGGACATCCCGATCGAGCTGTCGCTCTCGACGGAACGAACGATCGCGAAGAACAGGGCCGGTACGAGCGAGATCGATTGCAGGTAGGGCACCATGTTGAGGGCCGCGATGAGCAGGGCCAGCGGCAGGGCCATGGGCAACCCAATGATGGTGAATCCGATGGCGAACAGGGTGCCGGTCAGGGCGGCGACCACGAACTGTCCGCGGAAGTAGCGGCGCAGGGCGATTTCGAATTCGCGGAGAAACTCGACGATCGGCGCACGGTAGTCCTGCGGCAGGAAGCTCTGCCAGGTTGCCGCGAATTGCGGAAAGTCGAGCAGCAGAAAGAAGAGATAAATGATGACCAGCACGGCGGCGATGACGCCGACGACGACCTGGCTGAAAAAGTTCACCACCGAGCGGCCGCCGGCGTAGAGCTTCTCGGCGACGACGGACGCCATCTGGGCACGAAAATCCTCCGATCGGACGTGAACGATGGTGTCATTGAGCGTGTCGCCCAGGTAGGTTCCGGCGACGGCGTTTCGGAGATCAGAAAACCGTTGTGCCCGAGTCAATTTCCCTGCGTTTTGATTGAACTCGCTCCAGGCAGTCAGCAATTCGGCAAAGCCCAGTCCTGACCTTGTAGAGGCCGGCGCGGATGTCGTTGTCGGCATGGAGGCCGGCATACTCGTCGTCACAGGCGCCTGTACGTGTAAATCCGCCTGAAGCCGATCGAGACTCATGCCGAATCGCGACACTTGGCTGTAGACCAGCGGGATCATCAGCACGGCCACCGCGAGTCCGATGATGACAAACCCGCCCAGCGTGAACGCAACCGCCGCCCAGCGGCGCTTGAGCCGCTCTTCGAAGACGTTCACCAGCGGATTGAGGAAATAAGCCAGCACGACGGCGATGGCGAAGGGGATCAGCACGTCCGCCAGGTAGCGCACCAGCAGGAAGATGCTCCACGCCACGACAAGCGTGATACCGATGCGCACGACGCGATCGAAAGTGTAGGGTTTTGTTCCGCTGAACATGCCGCGCCGCTCCAGGATCCGCCAGGCTGTCGCATTAGAGAGGCAGAGTGCTCAACTGGCAAACGCAGGGGCGCGCCGGTTCATTCGGCGGGGTGCTTAGAAAACAGCGATGGGTTTATAACATCGATTGCGATGTTGACAGGTGTGCGGTGTAGTTGGCATCGCCGGGATAGAGCTTGAGCGCGTCGCGGAAGTAACGCGAGGCCTGGTGGTAATTGCCCTGTTCGTGCAGCGCCAGGCCATAGACGTCGTTGGCGTCGGCCAGTGACCGGCGACGCGTGTCGTTCTTGGTGTCGAGGATGAACGCGCCATTTCGTGCCGCGATCACGCGCTTGAGGTCGCCGTTTGCTTCGAACTTCGTGGCGAGTTTCTCGAATTGGCCGGCGAGGTCTTCCCGCAAGTCATCGGAGCCTTCGAGCGGCAGGTGCGCCGACGCCTTGGTGAAGTGCTGCATGGCAAGCACATTTTGCCCAGCCGCCAGGGCCCGTTTGCCGGCGGTGAATTCCAGATCGGCGAGGTTGCCGCGGGTTTCGTCGTTCGTGCTCAATTCGTAAGCGCGGGTGAAGTGCTTCCGTGCCGCGGACTCATCGCCCCGCGCCTTCGCCACGTTGCCCATCTGGGTATAAATCTGGGCGAAGTCCTTCTTAAGTCCCTGCTGGAAGAGCGTGTCATTCGCCGAGAGCTCCATCGCCTGGTTGAAGGCCGCCTCGGCGTCTTCGAGCCGTCCGGCGCGGCCATGGGCGCGGGCCAGCAGGTCGAATGCGGCGGGGTCCTGCGAATGATCCTCGGCGAAGCGGGTCAACCGCGAGAGCAGCGGACTGAGTCGATCGACCGGAGTGTGCTCGATCGCATCGATGTAGGCTGCGCCGGCGCCGTCGAGTCGTCCGCGCGATTCATAATAGTCCGCCACCGAGATGCGCAGCTCCACTTCCTCGGGCCGCGCTTTAAAGACATACGTCGCGAGGCGCAGGCCATCGGCGGCGGTCGAATGATTCTTGAGCAGGCGGCGGGCCTCGTCGGTGGCGACATCCAGCCCGCGCTCCAGGGTCTTGGCCGCCTTGAGGTCGGCGGCGATGTCCTTGCTGTCGGGTGCGCCGGCCGCGGCGCGCTCGAACTGCTTGACGGCTTTGGAGTAGTCGCCGTCGGCGAGGTGTGTTCGGCCGAGGACATAGACCGCGATCGAGTC
>CAYXEY010000191.1:0-8895 GCA_964464105.1 uncultured Planctomycetaceae bacterium | reverse complement strand
CGATGCCAACCGTGTGCCAACTGCCGATCGGTGCGAGGCTCAGCGGAGAACCGGGTTTCCTTCGGATGATACGTCTCCAGCGTCACGATCGGATCGTGCCGAATGTCCGCAATGGGCGGTGCGGCGGAGCGCGATTTGTTAGCATCCGAGGGAGGTGTGTGTGTGGAGCGCATGGCGGTCGATCGTCCTTTTATGACGTTCTTCGGAACGATCGGCGCGCAGGGCCGGCGCAGCAGAACCGCTCGTTATGGATTTAATTCGTCGAGGGGATGAGGCGGCTGAAGCTATCGCCGGCCCTAAGTAATGGCGAAGGAATCAGATCCGGAGACGTCCGTAAAAAGATGAGTCGTGCAGCGAATGGAACGTCCGAAATCAGTGGGCTGAGGATTGAGTCAGGTCCCTCTCCCAGAAGCCGACGTCATGCCATTGATTGAACTTAAAGCCGACAGCGTGGAACGTGCCGGCGTGGGTGAAACCCAGGGTCTCATGAAGCCGGACCGACGCGTCGTTTGGCAGCGTGATGCCACCGATGGCGATACGAAAGCCCTGCTCACGGAGCTTTTCGATGAGCGCCTGATAGAGAACTTTGCCGACGCCGAGGCCCTGCAGTTGCCGTGAAATGTAGATGCCCGTCTCCACGGTACGGGCATAGGCGTCGCGCGTCCGCCAGGTGGCGCCTTTGGCGTATCCGCCGAAAGCCCCCTCGACCTCGATGGTCAGCCACGGGAATTTGACGCGACCGTCCCGCCAGACGGCGCCGAACTCGGCGTCGGTGGCGGGTACGGCCGCGAAGTGGACAACTGTATTGACGATGTAATGGTTGGTCAGCGCGTTCGCCGGGGCGACGTCGTTCTCATTGAACTCGCGAATGACCATGATTCCGAATCGGTCGGCGTTACGGAACGTAGTAACCGAGCACCGCGCCCGCGCCGTCCTCAACCTTGAAGGCAATCACCGACGTCGAAGCCGACACATCGGCGGCAAACACGGGATCGCCATTTGAATCCGTGAAAACATCCCAGCCATCGACCAGGCTGAAGCACTGCAGCGTGGTTGGCTCGTTCACGCCGCCGCCCGACGACTGGCCAAAGCGCCCAGCCAGATAGACGGTCTCGCCATCGGGCGCGATGGCGCTGGAATGGCCATAGCCCTCGAGGAGGCCGGAACCCAGATCTACGCCCGTGCCGAGTTCGAAAACCGTTGGATCGGCCATATCGCCGATGATCATCCGGTATCCGTTGCCCGAGGAAAAGTCACCCTGTCCTGAGCGATTCAGAAAATACACATACAGCCCGGCGCGGGTTTCGAAATGCGTCGTGCCCCCATTGGCGCTGGGACCGGTGAGGTCATCCAGCGAGCCGTCATCCAGGCTGAGCAGCTTCACGGATTCGTTGGACGATGGAAAAATGACTTTGTTGCTTCCGACCAGCGTGTTGGGGAAGAACGAAACGGGTATGCCCGCGTCGCCCAGGATATCAAACGTCGTGGGGGTCTGATTGGCCGGCAGCGAGATGTCGAAGATGGTGACGAACTCGTTGTCTTCCATGACAACGATGTGGCCATTGACCGCATCGAGATCCACGTTGTGTGGGGCGTTCAGCACGGTGGTGTAGGTCGTGACCACCGGCACCGCGCCGCTGACGTCGATCAACTTCAGTTCGGTGTTCACCAGCCCGCGGTGCAATATGGCACACAGGCTGCCATCCACGTCGATCCACTGATGCTCCAGGAACGAGCCCGGATTCATGTCGAACACGTCCGTGTCGGGGACATTGACCGTTGAACCGTTGGTCGTGTCATAGACGGTGAGCGAAAAGGCGGCGCCGTCGGCCACGAGGATGATCTTGCGACCGGCGCAGAACACGGCATCGGGCCGGAAGTTGCCCGGAATGTCGTTGACCACGTTGCTGCCCACGTTGATGTAAGAAACGCCGCCGGAGTCGTTTCCGAAAGCGATAATTCCGTTACCCGCGGAGACCAGCCCATCCTTGGCAAGCCCGACATTGGTGATGATGGCCACTTTGCCGAGGTTCGGCCCGGGGCCGGGACCGTTGCCCGGACAGCTGCTTCCCAGGATCGGAAAAGCGAGCGCCGAAAGCGTCAATGCGGCCCATGTGGTGCGACGGGTGCTGTGTGTCATTTTGAGGGTTCCTTCTATCGAATGCGTTAACTGGGACCTCGCGAGGCTGCGAATCTCGACTGCGCCGATTCGCGCAGGCTAGTATCGCAGTGGGATCAGGCAATGGCAACCGCTGAAGCGCGAAAAAGCGCCAGCCTGCCGAATTCGCCACTTGGCTATTACCGTGCCCCATTTGGCGAACCTGACAAGCGCTTGCGCAGATAACAATGCTGAAAGGTCGACATGTTTCGTGCACGGCTAACGTTATGGAATTGGAGGTGTCCGATTCCGTGATGTGGCCTTGCATGTTGGGGGGCTTTTTAGGATATTGGGTTCCTCTGCGGAAACTCAGCCGCCCCGGCAGGGCGGCAGCGGGCGACTTCCGGGATTGGCGAGTCGGATTGGCTGATGCAGGACCAGACGATCAAGCAACTTCATGAGCGGTCCAAGAGCAACGTTCCTGCCTTGCTCTGGAACGTTTTCGCGTTTTTCCTGTTGGTAGGCACACTGCTGACCGGCTGGCCGACCGCGCATCCGGCCTGGATCGTCGCGGTCATCCTTGCGCTGGCATACGTTCAACATTGCTGGACGATCATTTTTCACGAAGACTCCCACTACCTGTTGTATGAAGCCAAGTGGCACAACCGATTTAATGGGTACATTGTAGGAACCTTGCTGCTTATCCCATTCGATATTTTTCGCGATGTGCACATGCGCCACCACCGGCACATGAACACGGCGAAGGACTGGGAACTGTGGCCCTATTCCGACCCTACACGCTCACTCGCGTTCCGCCGCGTATTCGTGTTCTTGGATGTCTTCCTGGGGGCCTGGGTAGACCCCTATATTTACAACCGAATCTTTTTCGTAAAGGACTCGCCCATCACCGATCCTAAACTGCGGCGCAAGATCAAAATTCAGTTCTTGATCATGGCCGTGTTCTGGGCCTCCGTGCTGGGCGTCACGGCCTGGACCGGCGGCTGGTACAAGCTGCTGATCGTCTACATCATTCCAGTCTGGCTGACGGGCATGATCCAGTCCACCCGAAAGCTGATCGAACACCTGGGATTGCCGGAAGGCAACCCGATGGACGGCGCGCGGACCATATTGGCGAAGGATTGGATCGGACGGATCGCCGGCTGGACGAGCTTTCACATAGAGGCTCATGGGCTGCATCATGCGTATCCGCAGATGCCGCACAACCATCTGGAGAAGGCTTTCGAGTTAACCGAGCACGCTTCGCCTGATCGAATCTTCCCGAGCTATTGGCGGGCGTTTTTAGACATGCTGCCGCACTTGAAGAATCCTTCCATCGGCGTGAATTTGGCGCCACCGGCCGCGTCTCCGGCGGGAACGAACGAGTCGCCCCCCGCCGAATCTGCCATGGTCGTGCCGGGCAAACCGGTGCAGGTTTGAATCCGTTGACGACGGAGCAGGTTCAACGGATGACCCACCAACCCAGGTATCCAGGCTTGTTTGACTTGCTTGTGGCGAACAGCCGCCGCCGGCCCGAGTCCATCAATGCCGACGCCAGCGAGCGGCTCTGCGAAGTCGTGCGCCACGCATGGGACAACATTCCCTTCTATCGCGAGACTTGGCGGCGGGCGGGCTTCGATCCGCGACATTTTCGCGGGACCATCGACCTTCCGAATATTCCATTTGTCGATAAACCGATGATCATCGACGCCGGCGATGCGGCCGTTGACGCGCGCGTGCCGCGCGAGATGCTGCAATCGTCGTCTACGTCGGGCACGTCCGGGCGATCCATCACGGTGCATCGAACCAATCTTGAAACCCGCGTCGCCCGGCGGGCGTTGCTTCGCCAGCTTGTGCACCTGGGCGCGCGGCCGTGGCATCCGTTCCTCAAGATGGCCAGCAGCTGGCTCGAATCGCGTCAGGGGCAGTTCATTCAGAAGATCTGCAAGACCCGCCACTTGCCGCCCGAGATGCCGCTCGAAGATCAGCTCCGCGCCCTCGACGAGTTTCCCGCCAAGGGTCTGATCGGACAGACCGGGGGCATATACCTGTTGGCCCGCGAGTTGCAGCGCCGCGGCCGCACACATCCACTGCGATTCGTCGTCACCACGGGCGCAACGCTGTTCGACGAAATGCGTCAGTCGATTCGCGGCGCATTCGGCTGCGATCCGAGCGACATGTACGGGGCGATTGAAGTGGGGGGCGTGAGCTGGCAGTGTCGCAAGGGCAACTATCACATCGACACCGATCGCGTCATCGTCGAGATCGTCGATGAGCATGGCCGCCCGCTGCCGCCGGGCCGCACCGGACAGGTCGTCGTGACCGCGCTCTTCGCCTGGACGCAGCCGTTCATTCGATACCGGCTTTTTGATATCTCCGCATTATCCACGCGAAGTTGTGAATGCGGTTTGCAATTCCCGCTGATGGAACCGGTCATGGGACGGGTGAACGACTTTCTGCCGACGCCCTCCGGCGATCTGGTGACGCCGCACTTTTTCTTCCACTTGTTTGACCAGCCCGGGGTGAATCCGGTCAAGGAATGGCGGCTGATTCAGGACGATCGCACGCACCTGACCTATGAGTACATCCCCGAGACGCCGTTCGACCAGGCGGCCTTCGATCACGGCATGAACCTGATTCGCAAACGCATGGGGCCGTCCTGTATACTGCGCACCGCGCAGGTCGAGTCGGTGCCAATGGGCGCGACCGGCAAGCGCAATTGCATCGTCTCAAGGCTGCGCCCGGGCTTCGTGGCGCCGGACAAGCCGTGGGTGGGGCAACCGGTGGACGCAGCAGATCCGATGCCGGTTGAGAAGATTGCGATTTAGACAGCGATTGGGTTTTACAAGAAAGATGCTCACGCGACTTCCATATCAATTCATCACCTTGATGACCGTCTTTCTGGTGGGGCTCTGCGTATTTCACTTTCTGGAGCGCTTCGCCCCGATCATTCCGACGGCCAAGTCGGGACCGCGACGCCGCGGATATTTCGCTGATTTCACGGCGACCCTGGTCGATGGTCCCTTCCTCGGATCGCTGACCAAGCTCATCGCGGCCTGCGCCATTATTGTGATGCCGTGGCACTTTGAGTACATGGCATCATGGCCCTGGACGTTGCAATTTGCGGTGTTCTTTCTGGTCAACGACTTCGGACGGTACTGGCTGCACCGCTGGTATCACGAGTCCAATTTTCTCTGGCGGTTCCACCGCGTGCATCACACCGTGGTCGACATGGATGCCATGTCGGCGTTTCGCGTGCATGTCGGCGAAGGCATCATTAAATATGGCGTGCTGATCCTGCCGTTTCATATTCTGGGCGTGAATCCGTGGGTGATTGTGACCTACTCGTCGCTGGACATCATGAAGGCATTCTGGCACCACGCCAACTTGCGGACCTACATCGGCCCGCTCAATCGCGTGTTCAATTCGGCGGAATTGCACTGGTGGCATCATGCCTTGGAGGGCCCGGGCCAGCATTCCAACTATGGTTCAATCCTGTCCATCTGGGATCGCCTGTTCGGCACCTTCTACTGGCCCAAGGGCCAGTGGCCCGAGCGGATCGGCGTGGCCGGCATGGAGGCATTTCCAGATGACTACGTCGGTCAATTTGCTTCGATGATGCATAGCGACGCAGAGGTCATTCGAAAGTGCGCTCAGACTCCCGGCGGTTGCGTCGAGCACACGCCACAGCCCGTCGAGCGACGGCCATCCAATCAGGCGTCCGACATGCCGCAGATGGATTCGCTGGTTGCGTCGTCGGACATGAATTGACCGAGTGATCAGGTTACTCGCCTTTTATCATCACCCAATCAAGACTGAAGCGCGCGAGGTACTTGCGCAGCCGGTCCGCGTCATTCGTCACGCCGCGCCTTGCACGCGACACCGCAAACAGGCGGCGACCGGCGGCTGACAGGGTTGCCGATTCATCGCACACGCGAATGACGTGAGCGAGTTGCACGCGGTCGAATTCGTCGATGGCATCCAGGCGATCGCCCAGCAGCTCGGCAAGTCGATCGCTGGTTTCGGCGGTGCGAGCAGATTTGGAACGCCACGCGCGTCGCAACCGCGCGATCTCCGCTTCCACGGTGTCCAGCGTGATGCGACCGGCCGGGGCCAGGGTGGCCATGCGCGCGACGGCGGCATTCAAATCGCGGAAGTTGCCAGTCCACGTGGCCTCGGACGAGCGTGCGAAGGCCAGGAATCGAGCCAGGCCCTCTTTGTTGAAGCGATACATCTGGCCGGTCGCCGCGGTAATCTGCGACAGTTCGTATTGCACGTTGGGCTCGATGTCCTCGCGGCGCTGGCTGAGGCCGGGCATTTCGAAGGTCCAGGTGTTGATGCGGGCCAGCAAATCATCGCGAAAAGTGCCCGTGCGCACGGCCTCGTGAGGATCGCGATTCGTGCCGCAGATCAACTCGAAATCGCTCTCAACTTCGCGATCCGAGCCGAGCGGATAGAACGACTTTTCCTCGATGGCGTGCAGGAGCATGGCCTGCTCATCAGCGCCCAGCTCGCCGATTTCGTCGAGAAAGAGAAGACCTTCGTGGGCTTCGCGAAGCAGCCCCGCACGATCCGACGTCGCACCGGTGAAGGCGCCGCGCTTGTGACCGAACAAAGCGGACATGGCCGCGTCGCCGCGCAGCGTGGCGCAGTTCACCTCGACGAACTTGCCGGGCAGGCCGCGGCGCACATGCTTAAGTTCGTGGATGCGCCGCGCGAGGCTGGACTTGCCGGCCCCGGTCGGCCCCGTCAACAGAATCGGGGCGCTGGAATGCACCGCGACGTGTTCGATCTCCTCGATGGTCTTATTGAACGCCGCATTGCGCGTGGCGATGCCGGCCTTGAGAAACTCGGCGGCGGCGCGGCGCTCGCTGGTGAAGCGCTGGGCGATGCGATCGTATTTCGACAGGTCGAGATCGATGATCGCATAGCGGCCGGGCGCTCCGCCTTCGCGCCGGGCGGCCGGCGCGGTTTGAATGAGCCGTCCCGGGAAGTGGCGCGACTCAGTCAGGAGGAAGGTGCAGATCTGAGCGACGTGCGTACCGGTGGTGATGTGAAAGAGATATTGCTCCTTGTCGGGATTGAATGGGTAGTTGCGGGCGAAGTCGTGCAGGCCGCCATAGACCTCCTCGAATGACCAGGCATCCTTGAAGGGCACCGAATGTGTGCGCACTTCGACCTCGGGCGCAACCATGCGGATGTCTTCAATGACCTGATCGGCAAGGGCGTGCGGCTGCGACTCCACGATCAGCTCAAGCCGCTCAATCAGCAGGTCCTCGTGCTGAAAGAGCGAGACCGTGGGCCGCCATTGCGACCAGCGCGCGGGGCCATCGCCGCGATCGAGCGAGGTGCCCAGCAGGCCTATGACGACGTATCCGTTCATCTAGCAAATAGTATAATCTTCTAGCAATAGCTATCAAATCATCGGGAATTACTGATGATGTGTCTCTTGCTATCCGCGTAAAAAATAAGTCATAAGTATCTGTAAGTATGCATCTTATATCCAATTTCAGGGCCAACTTTGGTTCGCTGGTATGCATCCTGACATAGCCTGTCTCCTGTAGGAATTGACTATCGCAATTCCAATCAGGAGGTTCATCATGGCCAGCAAGTCACTCTTCAAGTCGTGGGTCGGTCGATTGATGCCCAAGACCGATGCGGTCAACTCGGAGCACGCAATTGCGTACGCGTACGAGCCGAAGCATGCCCTCGCGCAGTATGCGGCGACCGGTTGCCTGAACGGCACCTTTTATGCCACCGGCGAGGATCAACTCGATGCGGTTTTGAAGCTGTGCGGCCAGGTCGAGCCGGAGTTCATCGCCCGCACCGCGCTGTATGCCCGCGGATCGGCGCACATGAAGGATCTGCCCGCGCTGTTGTGCGCGGTGCTGTCGGTGCGCTCGCCGGGGTTGCTCGCGGAAGTGTTCGATCGGGTGATCGACTCGCCGAAGATGCTGCGCAACTTCGTGCAAATCGTTCGCTCGGGCGCGGTGGGGCGCAAGTCGCTCGGCTCGCTGCCCAAGCGCCTGATCGTGCAGTGGATCGAGCGGCGCAGCGATGAGCAGCTCTTCACCGCTTCGGTCGGACAGGATCCGTCATTGGCGGACATCGTAAAGATGGTCCACCCGAAGCCGGGGAATGAGTCGCGAGCCGCCTTATTTGCTTATCTGATTGGACGCTCGCATGAGGCGTCGGCGTTGCCGGCATGTGTGCGAGAGTACGAGGCCTACAAGACTACGTCGGATCGGCGTGAACTGAAGACCCCGGATGTGCCGTTCCAGATGCTGACTTCGCTCGATCTGGGTCCGGCAGAGTGGAAGGTGATTGCCCGCAATGCCCCGTGGCAGATGACCCGCATGAACCTGAACACCTTTGCCCGGCACGGTGTCTTCAAGGATGCCGAGCTGACCAAGATCATCGCGGCTCGATTGCGCGATGAATTTGCAATTCAGAAGGCTCGTGTGCTGCCGTACCAGTTGATGGTTGCCTACGCCAATGCCGTGCAGGGCGTGCCGCATGATGTTCGTGAGGCGTTGCAGGACGCGATGGAAATCGCCGTTTCGAGCGTGCCGAAGATCGCCGGGAAGGTGTACGTCTTCCCGGACGTCTCAGGCTCGATGCAGTCGCCGATCACGGGATATCGACGTGGGTCAACGTCCGTGGTGAAGTGCGTGGATGTCGCAGCCCTTGTGGCTTCGGCCATCCTCCGCACCAACCCGACGGCCGAGGTCATTCCGTTCGAGTCCACGGCTATCCCGCCGGAACTGGTGGGGTTGAACCCGCGCGATTCGATCATGACC
>CAYXEY010000190.1:472-8908 GCA_964464105.1 uncultured Planctomycetaceae bacterium | reverse complement strand
CATACGCGGCCGTACCCCGCCATGAACACGTCGGGCATGCGGCTGGTGATCGTGGTCCACTTGGCTTCAAAATACTGCAGGATGGTCGGCTCAGTCTGCTGAGCCAGCACCGACACGCTTCCCAGGGCAATGAACGCTGGCAGGGCAAAACCGAGGCTGTGTCGCACAATCAAACTCCTTAACTGACGCGCGCCTGTCAACGCGCCGAACATGGGCCCGTTAAGCAGATTCAATCCAATGAAACCGACAGCCCGGCGGACATTCGCCGGCCGGGCTGTCGGTGATCACAATCCTATGTCTCCAACCCCGCGCGTTAACTGCACGGATTGGTGGCAATCATTCGATCGACAAACGGCTTGATATCGCGGCCGTCGTTTTTGCCATCCTGGTTCAGGTCGGCCCGGAACAGGATTTGCCCATTGGTTTCAGTGCCCAGCAGGACCTCGACCAGCTTCAGCGTGTCGGCTGAATTGATGCAGCAATCACCAGTCAGGTCGCCGATGCGCCGAGCTGTGTAGGAAACGTACTGATTGCCCGTAAACGCACCGGCAAGCTGAGTGTTATCGCCGAAATTGAACTTGGTGGTTGGATCGTTGTTGATGTTGCCGGTGCCGGCGACAAATCCGGGCAGGCACTGATTCGACATCCACTCGCCCGTCTGGTTGCCGAGGATGACCATGACGCCGATCGTCGGGCACACGCCGCCGCCGGCCAGATTGACGCCCAGTTCCGTCATGGAGATGCGGGCTTCAAGACCGGTGGTCGCGGTCAGCGGGTCGCCGGTGCCGCTCGGGAATCCGGCAACTCCGGCCGTGTTGGTGTTGTTAAGCGAGAAGAGATTGTTGTTGACGTTCGTGCCGCCGTCGAGGACGCCACCAGTTGCGTTAACGCCCACGGCTCCAAGGTAAGTTGCGGTGTTGGCGGCGATGTCAAACATATCGACGAACAGAGTACCGTTGGAATTGTTGATGACGTATGCAAAGTCGGGCAGGAAACCCGTGTCGACACCACGGCCGTTCCACGTGGTCATCGATCCATCGCCATTGGTGTCGACAAACGGGTTCTCCCCGCCGGCCTTGCTGTCAATCAGGATGTACACCTTGTTTCCGTTGCGCTCGAGGTTGCCGGTCACGGCCAGATGGAGGTAGTCAGACCCCACCGGAAGATCGGCGTTGCGAACAAAGAGCTGATCGAGTTCTGAGCCGGGTGTCGCCAGTTGGACGATGCCGTTTTGGGCATTTCCAAAGCAGGTGTGAATCGTCTGCGTGGCCACCAGTGCGCCGGCGCCCCATTGCGCCGGAATGTTATCCGCGCCGCTTCCGTCGCCGCCGCCGGCCGTGAGGACCGGAGGCGTATCATGGCCAGGCGCCGCGAGATTGACGGTTGCATATTGGTTGCCCGTCATGGTGTCGAGATTCGGCGGGCTTCCGGGATTGTTGCCGTCGGTATAGCCAACGTAGCACGCCGGCGCTGCCGGGTCTTCGCCATTGGTGAGCGGAGGCAGGAACTGATTGCTGATGGTCCGATCAGGCGACGAAACCACCGCCATGATGTTGATCACCGGGTCGTTGATCGCAAAGCAATTCCTCGAAAGGCGAATGCGCAGACCCTTGAGGGCGGTCGCCGCGAGTCCGGCCTGGACAGCACCATCCTTCGTCTCGTCAGCATCGACGCCGAGCAGGTTGGTGGCATTCATGAATGCCGACATAATGCAAACGTCGTCCGAGATGCACGCGTCCAGGAGGGCGCACGAAGTCGTCGGTGTCTGGGCGACATGCCCGATGTTGAAGGCGTAGGGCGAGGCCTGCGCCATGTCCCAGGCGTTGAAATAGCTGGTTGTCGCCACACCGTCGTAGTAGCGATTGAAGACCAGCACCTTGTCGGGAATGAAGGCGGCGTCCAGCACCATGCCGTTGAGGGCCTGCATGGCGAAAAAGCCTCCGCCATCACCGGCCAGCGTCGTGACGTCAAGCACATTGGAGAGGCCGGGCGCTCCGCCTGCCACGGTCTGAATCAATACAATGATCGATTCACCAAAGGCCAGCTGGGAGGGAAGGTTTCCGGTGATGCCGATCCAGACATTCTCCGCGTCCGAACTGACATACATCGCATCCAGCTCTGACCCGGAGATGATGCCCGGCACGTTCGAGACCGTGGCATTGCCGTAGCCGGTCTGGCAGGTTTGCACGGCGGCCGAAAAGCCGGCGTATTTGGTCGGCAGATCGGTGCCGTCAAGCTGGGCGCGGGCCGCGGAGGCGGCTGAAAAAACCAGTAGGACCGCCAAAAATCGGGTGCCATGAAGACGCATCATCATCCCTCCTCGAAAGGTTCCCGTGAAAGACTCAGTTAATTCAATCCCCTTTGCGACGACTTCCCACAACGGTGACCGACAACGCCGTTCCCCCGGGAATGAGGCGGATCAGTCAATCGTCTGAACTTCTGAACTCCGGTTGCCAGCGGTGCCGGGATACCGCGGTCTGGAATTCACCGCCGGACCCCAGAGCTTGTCTGCCAGCTCCTGCAGCGAATTCAAGTCGCCGCCACGGCTCGATTTCCATTCCACGTGTGTGTCAACGAACATGGCATTGATGCCATTGCGGCCGTGGTTGTCCTCGGTGGTCAACCCGGTCAACGAATTAGTGGCGTTGTCCTGCTTGTTGCTCTCGTCACCGAACATGAAGAAATCGGCGCGATCGTCATTTCGCCAGAGCGAGACATACATATAACTGTAGTTTTTCACGGTGGCCAGATTGGTGGCCTGAATTCCGGGAATGTTCTCGGCCGCGCGAACCGAGAGTTGGTCGTTGTTGTTAAACTTGTTTCCAGTCTGGTCACTCGGGCAGACAAGAATTTTTGGCTCGGCAATGTACTTGGGGGCTGCGCCTTCGCGGGTGCACACCCGTTCCATGATGTCCCGAAGCATGCCTCCGAATTGTGGCCCCCATCCGATCGTATCCGGAAGCGGCGTACCAACGTGCTGAACGGTGGCCAATTCCGTGACCGTGGCAGTGGGATCCCCCGCCTTGGCCTTGGCCGGGTACCAACCGTCGAAGTCCTCGGCGTACTGCGTGAACCCCACGCCGATCTGCCGCATGTTGCTGGCACAGACCGTTCGCTTGGCCTGCTCGCGGGCCCGGCCCAAGGCCGGCACAAGGATGGAGATGAGCAGACTGACAATCGCGATAACGACGAGAAGTTCAATAAGCGTGAAGCCGGTACGAAGAATACGGGACTGGTGGTTTTGCAAATCTGATTTGATCGCACCGCGGCTTGATCTGGGAACCCATCGTCGCAAGTTGACGGTTTTCATTTGCATTCCGGTTGGGTTGCGAGTATCATTCTGAACAAGGTAAAACCTTTTACCTGCCGCTGAGTATATCGGATGCCGCCGCCGATTCAAGGAAATTACCGCCTGATTTTAAGGCGGCTGATCGGTGAGAATGAGCTCCGGTGTCAAAAATCTTATTTCCCGACCCTGAGCCGACCTCATGGCGAAACGTAAACCCGTCAGCATCAAAGACATAGCGAAGGCCAGCGGCTCCAGCCTGACCACCGTTTCCCTCGTGCTCAACAGTCGGGACCGGCGGATCAGCGCCCCCACTCGGCAGCGGGTTCTCGATGCCGTCGAGCGCCTGGGTTACCGGCCCAGCCGACTCGCACAAGCACTTCAGTCGCAGCGCGCCGGGCTGCTGGCCATTCTGGTGCCCGAGCTGCGCCATGCTTTTGCAGATGTCTATTTCGGCGAGTTAATCAGCGCCATTCATGATGAAGCATCGGGCGCGGGCTACAAGGTACTGCTCGAAGTAGCCCATCCGCGATTTATCGACGCACGTCAACATCTGGAGATATTCGACCGCCGCTTCATCGACGGCATGCTCTGCCTCGGCGTGACATCTCATCATGGCTACCTGTCATCCTTCGAGGATGGCGTGCGGCCCGTGCTCGTGGTCAACAACTACGTGCAGGGATTGGAACTGAATCACGTGCGCTGCGACTACCAGGCAGCCGGACGCATCGCCGCCGAACACCTGATCGCAGCCGGACACAAGCGCGTCGGCATGGTTCGCGGTGCGCTGGAAGTACAGACCATGGTCGATTTGATCGGCGGCTACCGGGCGGCTTTGGCGGAGTCCGGGGTGAAGCTGTCCGACGCCGATATCGTCGATGGTCTTTATACCGAAGAAGGCGGCGCCGCGGCCGCGTCGGAGTTGATCCGCCGCCGGCCCGACATCACGGCCCTGCTGGCCGGCAACGACAAAATGGCCATCGGTGCGATTGCCGGATTGAAGGCGGCCGGCAAGCGGGTGCCAAACGACGTAAGCGTGATCGGCTGCGACGACATTCACCAGGGCGAGTTCTGCGACCCGCCGCTAACCACGGTACACACGCCGATCTACGACATGGGCCGCTCGGCCTGCAAGCGGTTGTTCGAAATCATCAGCGGCCAGACGACCCACGTGCGCGAAGTGCATCCGGTCAGTCTGACGGTTCGCAAGAGCGTGGCGCGGCGGTCGTCCTGACTCACCTATCTCGGATCAAGTTGTTATGAAGGTTCACTTCAGAAATGCCGGGTTGATTGCTGCCTTATTCAGCATTGCATCAATGGCGCACGCAGATCCCCCTGCGCCGCCGCGCGCTTCGCTGGCCGGCACGTTTAACAACTGGAACACGTCCGACCCTGATTACACGCTGAAGCCCGTGGGAGACAAGCTCGAACTCGTCCGCTCGTGGCCCTGCGGCACCTATGAGTTCAAGTTCGTATTCGACGGAAGCTGGGCCAAACATCTCGGCGACGCCGGCGGCGGCAAGCTCACGCAGCCCGGCGGCGACATCAAGCTGGCGATTCCACAGAGCGGAACTTATGCGATTCAACTGAACCCGAAGGCAGCTCAATGGACGCTCGCTAAGCAAAGCCCCGACAATCCCATCGCTCGAATCGTGCTTCGCGGCGCGGAATTGAGCGCCAGTTTCGTTGAATTAGATGCGAGAACGAGCGAAGCACGGGCGGGCAGCACGATCAAACAGTACAAATGGTCGGTTGAGTCCAACCATGAAGGCGGACAATTTCGGGCGCTAACCCAGGATTGGAGCCGGGCCGTGTTTTTCGTCACCAAGCCTGGTGACTATACCGTCCGACTCTCAATCGACGACGCAGGCTCGACCAACTCCGCAACTGCAACCGTTCGACTCGGAGATGGATGGCGGTTTCTTCTCAATCGCTCGGCAGGTGCTGTCAACACGCCGATGCTGCCGATGGGGCGAAACACCTGGGGCGCGATGGTGGCCCCTGTTGCTCGGACATTTGAGCCGAGCATCAACCACTATCTTCTCGATCAAGACAGATCCAACATCACGTGGCCTGAACTAAACGGCCGGCGGCCCAGTGACCGCACCATGGTCCTTTTCGACTCGACCTCCAACCGGGCATCTCTCGTCGAATCGGGAGCGATGGAATTCCGCTTTATCGCTGGCTCTCAGATGAACGAGGTTTTCGAGCGTGTGGACCTCGTTGGTGATTTCAACGGCTGGCGGCCGGGCGCGAATCGCATGGTCGCATTGCCCGAAAGCGAGCCAAACTATCGAGCACTGCTCCAACTCCCCGACGGCGTGCATCACTACAAGTTCGTCATCAACGGCACAATCTTCGTCAACGATCCGAACTCCGACCCCAGGCTCACCGACGCCGATGGCAACAGCGGCGTGCGCGTCGGGCCTGATCCCGAAAAGCTCGGGCCGGTAAAGCCGAATGACTTGATCGCCGCAGGTTTCTTCCACGATCCATCCAGTAACACCTGGTACTCTCCGATCGCCGGAGATGCCGCCACTGTGACCGTTCGGACCCTGGCCGATGATGTGCAGTCAGTCGAATTTCACACGGGAAATGGAAAACACGATGATCCACTGAGACGCGTGGATCGCCGCGACGGCTTCGACTATTGGCGAGGTCAGATGGTCCTCGGTGAAGATGTTCGCGAATACTGGTTTATCGCTGCTGACGGCGATGCGCGAATGCGGTTCGACGCTGCGGGTGTAACTGACGCAAGGACACCCGTCGAGAAACCATTCCAAGGTTCCACCGACATGCACTTCAAAACCCCGGACTGGGCCAAATCGGTCGTCTGGTATCAGATCTTTCCCGAGCGATTCCGCAACGGCGACACGTCGAATGATCCGCCCGGCACGGTGCCGTGGAATCACGAGTGGTTCAAGCCATACAAGGGGCCCTCCACCGGCGGCGGGACGATCAACGAAAAGGGAAAGTTCTTCGAGTATATCTACGATCGTCGCTATGGCGGCGACCTGCAGGGCGTGCGCGACAAGCTCCCTTACTTGCGCGAACTCGGCGTGACCGCCATCTACTTCAACCCGATCTTCCTTGCCGAAAGCCTGCACAAATACGACGCCTCGGACTACCGCCACATCGACGATTTCTTCGGCGTCAAGGACAGCCTGAAAAAAATCAAGGGCGAGACCGACGACCCCAGGACCTGGCAGTGGTCCGAGACCGACAAGCTTTTCCTCGACTTCCTGCAGGAAGCCCACCGCCAGGGCTTCAAGGTCGTGCTCGACGGCGTGTTCAACCACGTCGGACGCGACTTCTGGGCCTTCAAAGACGTTTTGAAACATGGCGAGAAATCGCCCTACGCCGGATGGTTCGACATCGAGAGCTTCAAGCCATTCCATTACAAGGCGTGGGACAAGCCGGATGGCGCATTGCCGCGACTCAAGCACGACGACAAGCTTGGCTTGGCTGTGCCCGTGCGTGAGCACCTCTTCGCCGTCACCCGCCGCTGGATGGACCCCAACGGCGACGGCAACCCGTCCGACGGCATCGACGGCTGGCGGCTCGACGTGGCCGGCGACATCAGCGTGGACTTCTGGCGCGACTGGCGGGCGCTGGTCAAGAAGATCAACCCCGAGGCCTACATCGTCGCCGAACTCTGGCAGGAATCCCGCGCGTGGCTCGACGGCAACAGCTTTGACGCGGTCATGAACTATCCGTTCGCGGTGCGCAGCCAGCGGTTCTTCGTCAACGACAAGAAGGCCAGCAAGCCGTCCGTCTTTTTCAAGGAGATTCACGAAATCCTCGGCTGGTACGCCCCGCACGTGAACCACTGCCTGCAGAATCTCTACGACAGTCACGATACGGATCGCCTGGCCTCCATGTTTCTCAACCCCGATCTGGAGTACGACCAGGCAAACCGTCCACAAGACAACGGCCCGAATTACAACACCGGCCGCCCCACCGCCGAGAATTACCACCGCATGAAGCTGGCGGTGACGTGGCAGATGATGTTCCTCGGCTGCCCGATGATCTACTACGGCAATGAGGTCGGCATGTTCGGGGCGGATGATCCGACCGACCGCAAGCCGATGCTGTGGCCCGATTTGCTGCCCTATGACGACGCCGAAGAGAAGATCGAACCGGGTGTCTATGAGCATCACCAGCGGATGATCGCGATTCGCAATACGTATCGCGCGCTTCGGCTCGGTTCATTCGAGTCGGTCTATCACGACGACAAGCGCGGCATCGCGGCCTTCGTGCGGCGGCTCGGCGGCGAAGCGGTGCTGGTGGTGATCAACAACAGCGACAAGCAGCGCCGCGTGCGCCTGCCGAACCCGTGGGATGGCAAGGGCGAAGTCTATCGCGTGGATGATCCGGCCGTCGCGGAGATAAAACCGGCGGCGAGTTCGAAGGATCGCGCGACGATCGCGATCAAGCAGGATGCAAAGACGCCAGTCGTAATCGAGAAGGGCGCGGTCAAAGGCATCACCCTCGCGCCGCGCACGGCCGGCGTGTTTGTAATGGTTGAGAGGTAGGTCGGCGTATCGACCCGGCTTCCTGTGCGGAGTGACCGAATTGTCGGGTCGGTGACCCGACCCGCGAGACTTCGATTTCAAATCTGAGGTTTGAGATTTCAAGAGCACATGTCCCGAATCACCGCGGCATTCTGGTTCGTCGTCATCGCGGCGCTGCTTTATGCGCTGTACCCAACGTCACCGCGCGCGGTTTCGGGCGATGCGACCGAGGTGACCGTGTGGTTCAACGGCCCACTGGAGGGCCGCTTCCTCGACGTAACCGACGCGTTCGAGCGTCGCTTTCCAAATTACCGCGCCATCATGGGCAGCAGCGCGGTGCGCACGGGATTGGAAGGCGAGGGTAACCCCCAGCGGCTGATGTGTGGCATCGCCGGCGGCGTCCCGCCCGAGGTCGTCGAATACGACCGCTTCGCCATCTGCCAGTGGGCGGCCCGCGGGGCGTTTCTCGATCTGACCAGGCTCATCGAGAAGGACCAGCAGCGCATCGCCGAATTGCAGGGCCAGATCGCCGCGCCCGCGAGCAGATCCGCCGCCGACATCGCGAAGTTGCAATCCGAACTCGCATCACTGCAGAAATATCAAATCCTCGCGGAGGATTTTTTTCCGCAGACCTGG
>CAYXEY010000190.1:0-457 GCA_964464105.1 uncultured Planctomycetaceae bacterium | reverse complement strand
CGAGTGCCAGTACAAGGGCGGCGTTTACGGCATCCCCAACTTCATGGACGATCGGGTGCTCTACTGCAACACCGACATGCTCGCCCAAAGCGGCTTCGTCAACGACGCCGGCGCCGCCCGCCCCCCGCGCTCGTGGGAAGAAATGCTGACCAAGCGCATAGACGTCAGTGATGCGACAGTTGAAGCCGACCGCATCCGCAGCCCCGCAGCGGATTTCATCGCGGCGGGCGTGAAGACCGGCGACACCGTTTCAGTGCTGGGACGGCGCGGCGGTGTTCATCGCTGCCTGGTCGATGAGATCGTCAGCCCGACCGAACTCCGCGTGCGCTCGGCCTACAGCCGCAAGAAGCTCGATCTGCCCGCCGGCTCGCCACGGCAGATCAAGGTCTTCGACAGCACCGGCTATTCCCTTTCGCTCACCCGCTGGGATGACGAAGGCCGCATCAAGGTCGTCGGC
>CAYXEY010000189.1:0-8927 GCA_964464105.1 uncultured Planctomycetaceae bacterium | reverse complement strand
GACCAGGTTGCCAAGAGCGAGGTTGCCGCGGCCCTTGAATGCGGAGAGAAGATTGAGGGCCAGCTCCGGGGCGCTCGTGCCCCAGGCAACGAGCGTTAAGCCGACGACCAGCGGCGAGACACGCAGCCGGCGCGCCGTGTCGACCGAGGCCGAGACGAGGAGACGCCCGCCGACGAGGAGAAGGACGAGGCCGATGGCGAACTGCGAAGTGGCGACAAATGTGGAAGTACCAAGCATAGGGGTAGATTAGGGTGGAAATCGAAATTGGGCGAACGAGTCGGTCGATTTGGAAATGACGAATTGAAAACAACGACGCCCCTCGCTGATGCGAAGGTTTACAACTGACGCCCGTTGGCCATTCGGCAATGTGTGTGCCAAAATCCTTAGCGCTGCCGATGACGCCCGGCCTGTCAGGGGTCACACCGGGCGACCAAATCATGATAATGTTGGGTCTAGCCGGCGCGACCTGAATTGGCATTTGCGACTGAGACTAGGTCGTTTAAATCGTAAAGAGATTTCTGAACGGTAGGCCAGCTTGCTCCTTTGCGCAGTTCGCCATCGGACCGATCGTGTTCTGACGATGCGGCGGGTGGATTTTGAGATAGCGAGCGGCCTCGGATTGCGAGAACCGTAGCTTTCGTACGGATTACGAATAATGCACCACGCAGCCACCCGGTCAACCGTCCTGGTTGATGCCCAAAGCGGTGATGTTTCGCTATTCGTTATTCTGCGTTCGCTATTCGCCGCTATTGCGCCGGATACAGCAGCAGTCGATCGTGGCAAACCAACAGCAGATCATCATGCTGATCGCCAGTCAGGTCGGCGACGACCATGTCGCGCGGTTCGGCGCCGCCCCGGCTGCGCTGATACTGCTTGGTCTCGAACACGCGGAACTTCAGGGCGAAAGTGAGCTGATCGGTTTCGTCAAACGTCAAAATGTGCACGTAATTCTCCGCGATGTCCGAGACGATGATGTCCGGGCGGCCGTCGTGGTTGAGATCGCCGACGACGGAGTCGTTGAAGCGCGAGTCCTTGAGCTTGGTTTCGAACTGGCTGCGCTCGACCAGGCGGTAGGGCGGACGATTGGGGCGATACAAACTGAAGCGATTGCCGTCGGCCAGCAGCACCGTCGGCGCGCCGTCGCCGGCGAGCGGGGCGATTCCCATGAGAGCAAGATCGAACGCGCCAACCGGCTGCGATGACTTCTCGGCGAATGTGCCATCCTCGCGCCGGGCCAGCGTCTGCAGCTCATTCTTGTCCTTGTTGTAGAGCACGATGCGCGGATAAGTGGCCTTTTCTTCGAAGAGGGCGGTGACGCCGACCACGTTCGCATCGCTGCCGGAGGCGTTGTACTGATCGACCACGGTCCAGCGGTTGTCGACCACCTTGAGCGCGCGGGCAAAGCTCTTCTGGGCCAGCAAAACCTCGGGCTTCCCGTCGCCGGTCACGTCGGCCAGGCAGTACCCCGCGGGATTGGACTCCTTAACTAACCCAAGCCCGGCGCCTTCGTCGGCGGACATGGCCGTGAACTTACCCTCCTCGGTCTGCAGCATCGTAGTGAGGGCTTCGTATGGCACAAAAACCAGCACATCCATGAGGCCATCCTGGTTCACGTCGGCCAGCCGCAGGGCCGACGGCGTATCCTTGAGTTTGGGAAGGGCGAACTGAAGATGCGGTGACTTGCTGCCGGCCGCGTCGAGCTTCTGAATCTTCAATTCAAACTCGCCATCCTTGTCCTTTACCTTGGTGGCATAGATGAGATTGAAGTCCTGATCCTTGAGGCACTTGCCCACGGTCATGGCGACCGGCTCGCCGTCGATGGACAGCGACTGCGGAAATGAAAGGCGACCCTTGTCGAATTTCGACATGCCGATGGATTTTTCCTCCTTGCTGAGCAGGAAAATTTCGGCCTTCTTGTCGCCATCCAGATCGGCGGCATCGATGGAGGTCACTTGCAGCAGGCCTGGAAAGGTCTCGCCATGCGAGAGGCCCAGTTGCGGACGCTGCTGGAACCAGATGAGCTGGGCGCTCTTGGGATCGGCGGAGACGAGATCGGCCAGGCCGTCGCCATCCACATCGGCGATGACGGTGGGGCGGCTTTTGGCTTCGCCCGGCACGGGGTAGGCGTAGGTGAGACCGAGCCAGTCCTCCTTGCCCTTGGCGGCTGCCATACTGTCGAGACTGTAGTCTACGACGCGATTGCTCACCTGCTGAATGACGAACAGATCAGCGGCCTTGCGGCCCAGGATGCTGGCGGGCGTCAGGCTGCGAATGGCCGGCAGGCGGAGCCGCTGCTCAGGGCCAAGCTTGCCGCTTGTGTCCTGCAGCCGGAAGGAGATCGGATAGCTGCCGTCGGTGCCGAAAGTGATGATGTCGGTGCGTCCGTCGCCATCGAGGTCGTTGAGCATGAAGGCCCGCGTGTCGGCGCCGCCGTGCGAATAGCGAATGGGGCGACCGAGTGAGCCGTCGGACTCCTGCAAATAGACGAATAGGTGCTTTTCGCCGAGCAGCACTACGTCGTTGCGCGAGTCGCTGTTGATGTCGCCGATGAAAAGACCGGAATTGGAAAAGGTGCCTTCGGGATTGCGGATGGCGTGCGGCGCATCCCACTTTCCGTCCCCGGCATTGGCGATGACCACGAGTTCCTTGGGGTCGCCGAAGAAGACGAGATCGGGCTTGCCGTCGCCGGTCACATCGCCCACGTCGATGCTCGCAATCCGCCAAACGCTCGAAACGCTGTCGCGCCGGAACCGCGTGGCGTCGGGCAGGTTGTTTACATTGTCTGCGTCTTCATCGGCATCGGTGACCGCCTCGCCGGGCTTCCGCTGAATGAGCAGCTCGATCTTGCTGCGGCGGTTATTGACGACGACAAGGTCGTTTAGCCCGTCGGCGTTGAGATCGACCGCGACGGGTCGTCCAATGCCGTCATCCAGCTTGACGATCTCCATCGGGCCGAAGCCGAAGTAATCGGAAAGGGGCGGATGGGCCGGGGCAGCGGGCGTGGCCGGCGTCGGATCGGCGGCGAATGCCAGCACCGCGGCTGAAAGGCAGAGTCCGACAAACGCGAGAGCGATTCGTGTGTAGATGTCCATGTTCGGGTTCATGTGATTCCCCTGACAATTGGTGGTTGGGCGGCTCCCATGCGAGAGAAACCGGACGCGAGATGGTAATCCGAGAGGGTGGCTTGGTCGAATCTGAGCCGTCACTTGTCGCGACCCGATGCGGCCCTTACGCTCCCGTGCTGGACGTTGTGTGGCCCACCACTGAGGAGGCAGAGATGACTCAAACACGCAAACGCAAGCTGTCGGTTATTGTCGCGATGAGTGCATCGTTGGCTGTTGTGGCGACAACGTCAGCCGAGACCATCCTCCTGCGTGATGGCGGCACACTGACTGGGACCATCATCAAGGAGAATTCCAGCGACGTCTTCATCGATCTCGGGTACACGATCCTCACAGTTCCAAGAAGCAACATCAAGGCCATAGAGAAGGACAAGCCCAAGAGCGAGACCGAGGCTGCCGCGGCCGAAGCCGCCGAGAAAAAGTCCGACGATCTTTACAGCACCAAGGATCTGGCGGAATCGACCGTGCGCGGGTTGTCCGAGCGCTTCGGCGAAGGCGTCGTGATGGTTCGCACGCCCGGGGGTCTGGGCAGCGGGTTCATCATTGATGAACGCGGCTACATCGTCACGAACTTTCACGTGATTGAAGGTGAGACCAAAATCACCATCGTGATCTTCCGCAAGGAAGGCGATCAGTTCCTGCGCGACAAGATCGACAATGCCAAGATCGTCGCGACGAACCCGTTTCTCGATCTCGCGCTGGTCAAGATGGAGCCGCCGCCGGGCATGAAGGTCACCAAGGTATTCCTGGACGATGGTGATGCGCTTCGAGATGGCGAGAAGGTTTTTGCCATCGGTAACCCGCTTGGACTGGAGCGCACGGTCAGCGAAGGCATCGTCAGCAAGGTCAATCGCACCGAGGGCGGTCTGGTTTACATTCAAACGACGACGCAGATCAATCCTGGAAACTCGGGTGGTCCATTGTTCAACGCCCGGGGCCAGGTCGTCGGCGTGACCAACATGAAGCTGACCTTCGGCGAGGGGCTGGGTTTCGCGATTCCCGTCCGACACGTGCGGGAATTCCTGCGAAATCGCGATGCTTTCGCGTACGACAGCGATAATCCCTCGTCAGGACATCACTATTTACAGCCGGTTGCGCGAAAGCTGAGCGAAGATCCGGCGTTCATCAAACCTAAGAGCGGTCAGAAATAGCGGCACATCGCCGCCGGCCGGTAGATTCCAAGGAGAAGAATTCGCATGGCAGAGCAAATGAGGCACCCCGCGCGGCTGCGAGCCGGGCGGGTGGCGGTGTTGTCGATGGTCGGAGTGCTGGTGGCGGGGCTTCAGGCCCTCGCCGCACCGGACAAGGGATCGCAATGGGCGCCCGCCGACGCCGTGGTCT
The DNA here is from genome assembly GCA_964464105.1 of uncultured Planctomycetaceae bacterium. Lineage (GTDB taxonomy): Bacteria > Planctomycetota > Phycisphaerae > UBA1845 > UTPLA1 > CAYXEY01. The sequence continues at coordinate 4,464 of CAYXEY010000189.1, read as the reverse complement.
ACGTGGGCTGCGACAACGTTCACGATCTCTACGAGACTTACAAGACTACAAATAGCTATAAAAAGATGAAGGATCCCAAGCTCGAGGAGGTGCAGGGGCAGCTCATCGAGATGATCAAGCCGGCCCTGAGCGACACTCTTGAAGAGATGGGTTTCGGTTCGATCGATGAAATGGAGAAGATGGGCCTCGCCGACATCTTGTCGGAGAAGGTCCATCCCCGCGGGGCCATGTGCATGTTTGCGGCGGCCGGTCCGGATCGGGGCGGCGACAAGGGACCCCGGCCAGACATTGCGCTGGTTGCCGACATGGGCGACGACTTCGGCAAGTTCAAGGAGATGTTCGACAAGTTCATCAAGACCCGCCTGGACAAGGGTGGCAAGAAGGAGACGACGGAGTTCAACGACGTCTCCATCATCACCATCTCAAATGAAGCCGCCGCCAAGCCCGCCAAGGAAGAGAAGCCGGCCGATGGCGACGCGGATGAGGAGGGCGGCGACGACGGCGATGGCGCATCGTCGTCAGGCGACGATGCACCTCCGCCCGTCACCTATGCCTACAAGGACAAGACAGTGCTGGTCTGTTCCAACGCCGACGTGGCCAAGGAAACCCTCCGACGAATGAAGGAGAAGCAGTCCGACAGCCTGGCCTCCAGCGAAGATTACGCCAATCTGGAGCGGGCCTGTGCCCCGGTCGGTCAGGTGCGCATGTTCGTCAATGTTCCTCGAATTCTCGCGCTGGCCGAGAAGTACGACAAGGATGGCGACGACTTCAAGACCATGCAGAAGCTCGGCATGACCGACTGGAAGTCGCTCGTCGGCACGATCCGAATCGGCAGCCCGAAGGGCACCGAGATGAGCATGCAGATGAACCTGCCTTTGGGTTCCGCCGGCAAGGGGCTGGCCAAGCTGCTGGCCATGAAGAACGGTCCGACTGCACCGCCGGCGCAGGTCGACGCCGACTCGGCCATGGTCATGAATCTGCATTTGTCGCCACCGCAGTTCTACGACGACTTGCTCGCATTGATGGAGAAGGTCGATCCCGATGCGGCCAAGAGCATGCGGGCCGACGACGAAATCAAGATGGGCGAGAAGGAAGAGAAGATGAGCGTCCGCAACGACATCATCGGCAATCTGGATGCGCCGTTTGATTTCGCGGTGGGCATCAAGAAGCCCTACGGCCCCGGCTCGCTCCGATTCCTGATAACCCAGGCGCACAAGAATCGCGCGGCCATCGAGAAACTGATGGGCTTTGCGCCGCCCGGCATGTTCGAAAAGCGCGACCTGCTGGGCCAGCAAGTCTATGACATCCAGAATCCCATGGGCGTCAAGATTTCGATGGCCGTAACGGACAAGGTCATCGCAGTCGGCGGCGAGCGGTCCATCGAGGCGACCGTGCGCAGTGGTGCCGGCAAGTCCGAGCCGCTTGGAGACGCAGCCGCTTTCAAGTCCATCGCCCAGCACGCCCCCAAGGAGTGCTGGTTCATGATGTACTTCGACAGCGTGCGAATCAACAATTTCCTGATCGCGATCCAGAAGGAAGCCGGTGGGTCCGACGATGAGGAGAAGAAGGGCGATGACGACGATCAGCTCAGCACCATGGTCAGCGGTTTCATCCCCATGATGCTGGCGGGCGCGGGTCCGGGCATGACGCCGGAGGTGCTCGAGGCTCAGAACAAGTATGAGGGCCGCACGCTCTTCACCATCGGAACCAAGGGTGACTCGATCGACATCAACATGGTCGCGGTCACGGGCGAAGGCGATAAATAAGCCGTTCGACCACGCGACGACAAGTTGAAGCCAACAATTCGCGGCGCCGGGATTCGGATCCCGGCGCCGCGTTTCTTTTTTTGTCAATATTTCAGGAGCGAAGAATCATGAATCGAGCGGAGTTGTCCAGAGATGATCTGAGTTTCATCGAGGCGTTCGAGGCCGGGACGATTCTTCCGGGCGACTGGAGCCATCGAAGCCACATCCGCATGGCCTGGATCTACCTGCGGGTCATGCCATTTGACGAGGCTTTGCAAACAGTGCGCGTCGGATTGCGGCGGTTTGCGCAGCGTCACGCCATTCCCGATTCACTCGAACGCGGTTACCACGAAACACTGACGGTTGCGTGGATGCGACTGATGGCATCCGGCATGACCCATCACGGCGGCTTTGCCGATTCCTCGGCGTTTTGCGAGGCCATGCCTCACCTGCTGTGCCGAACGCTTACGCGCGTGTTCTATTCCAGGGACCGGATTATGACGCTTGACGCGAAGGAGCGATTCGTGCCGCCGGACCTTGCCGAACTGCCGGCCTCGTGCGGGTGAGCATTAAGTCGCTTGGGGCGATGTGCGGTGAGGCACGAATGCGACCGAATGCACATTTTCGGGCCGAATTTGGCCGATTTACAGGAGTATTATTCTTTTCATATCGGTCCTGGGATTTGAATTCGCGCCACGCCCGGCGATATGATGAATGCGGAATCTACGGGGTTTCAAAGCCAAGCGGGGGCGTGGAAGCACACATGAGCCTGTTATCAAGTTTGTTTGGCCATTCGGGCGTCATGGACGAATTGGAGCGGCTGGGCCCGCTGCCGTCGCGGCGACGTTTGCTGACTGCGGGCGGCGTGCTGGGTTCCCTGCTGGCTGCAAGCCGGGCGCGGGCCGAGGATCTGCCTTTTTCCCCGACTCGCTGGCTGGTCGGCCGCATCACCCAGGGGCTGACGGAAGCTGAAAACAACCTCGCAACCAGTCTCGGCTATTCCGGCTATCTGGAATATCAGCTGAACCATACCGCCATCAATGACAACAGCACCACCAACTTCGTGAATCTGTATCCCACGCTGAATATGCAGCCGTGGGAACTCGCGCAGCTGCCCCAACCATCGCAGATCGTGAGAGAACTCCAGATCTCCACCATTTATCGCGCGGTGTTCAGCAAGCGGCAGCTGTTTGAGCGAATGGTCGAATTCTGGTGTGACCATTTTAATATTGACATATCAAAAAGTTATTGCCCGTGGGTGGGCACGGTCCTGAATCGGGTGGCCATCCGTCCGAATGCACTTGGAACATTTCCAGCGCTGCTGTCCGCCGTGGCCCACGACCCCTCCATGCTGATGAGCCTGGACAACGACACCAGTATTGCGGGTGAACAGAATGAAAACTACGCTCGCGAATTGCTCGAACTGCATTCGCTGGGCGTCGACAACGGATACACACAACAGGACGTGCGCGAAGTGGCCCGGTGCTTCACCGGCTGGACGCGACACGATTACACGATTCCGAATCAGGGGCTTTCGTTCCGATTCGATCCGGCCAAACACGACAACGGTCAAAAAGTCGTATTGGGACAGGTCATCCCGTCCGGGGGCGGCCAGGCCGATGCCGAATCCGTGCTTGCGATTCTGGCCAGTCATCCGGGCACCGCGCAGTTCATTGCCACGAAGATGTGCAAGTGGTTTTACGGTTACGCGCCGCCCGCCGCGCTCGTCAGCGCGGTCGCCGCAACTTATTCGAGCACCGGTGGCAATATCAAGGAAATGTTGCGGACGCTGTTCAACACGTGCGACCCGGCCGCTGCCCTGCCCAAGCTCAAGCGGCCGTTCCACGCCATGGTCTCCATGCTGCGGGCCACCGGCGCACAAGTGGCCGATCCCGAGCCGCTCTTGAATCACTTCGAACAGGCGGGGCAATTGCCCCACACCTGGGCTCCGCCGGATGGATTCCCGGACAAGCTGAACCATTGGGCCGGCCTGCTGCTTCCGCGCTGGAATTTCGCACAGCATCTGCTGACGAACAACATTCAATACACGACGACAAATGCGGCAACGCTTTTTGCCGGCGCCACGACCAGCGACGGCGCCATGAACAAGCTCGATGCCCTCTGCTACGGCGGGGCCATGCCGTCTGTTGAGAAGAATCGAATCAAGCAATACATGCTTCCGGATCCGCCGAGCGAGCAGCGGATGCGGGAGGCGGCGGCCCTGGTGTTATCAGCGCCGTCGTTTCAGTGGTATTGACATATTGAAAAACCGGCACGGGCTTTGGGCCGCATGCCAGAATGTCGGTTAATGGGCTGTCTCCACGAGGATGTCGATGAGTTCCCACGATTGCCACGGTTGCAACGAATACGTGCATCTGTCGCGCCGCCAATTCCTGCAGGCCGCAGGTGGGGCCGCTGCGGTTGCCGGACTCACGGCGTCGCTGCCCCGCGTGGCCCTGGCGCAGGACTATTGTTCATCCCGCGACGTTATTGTTTCCATTTATCTTCGCGGCGCAGCCGACGGGCTCACCATTTGCGTCCCCCACCAGGAAGCTGCCTATTACGCGGCTCGCCCCACGCTCGCAGTTCCGCCCCCCGATTCCTCGAGCCCCAATCGCGCCACCGATCTCGACGGTTTCTTCGGGCTTCCGCCTGCCATGACGCCACTCTTGCCCGCCTACCAGGCGTGCGCCACCCGGTACTCATACGGATCGGCGCC
>CAYXEY010000188.1:0-8932 GCA_964464105.1 uncultured Planctomycetaceae bacterium | reverse complement strand
AAGTACCGCAATGCCCCAAGCGAGCAGACCTCGGTGCCGCCGTCGAATTCAATTTTCGCGTAAGTGCGGGCCTCGGGCGACAGCTCAGCGAGAATACGCGATGCGATGGCGATCGGCTGCTTCGGAGGCAGATCGGTCAGTCGAAACTCGACACGAAAGAAGGGCCGATCCGAGCCGGGGCGGCGGGCCACGTCCACGGTGGCAAGTTTGAGCGGGCGGATCTGCTGATCCCACATGATCAGGAAGTTGCGCTGGAGGTAGACTCCGAGATAGAAACGCGCGGAGTTCAGTTCATCGGGTGCATATTCGAAGTCGCCGTCGCGGTCGAATTGCTGAATCGTTTCGAGGCCCGCGGCGTCGATCCACAAGGTGCCCTGCACAAGCGGGCTTTTGATGCGGATGTCGGCGTACGAAGTAAATCGCTCGGTGGGAAAGCCGGCGAGGACGGCATTGGTAAGAGAGAGCGATGCGAGGGCTGTGATTGCGACGATGCCAGTGCGGTGCAAAGGTAAATCTCCTCACGGGTGCCATGCCGACGGCTGCAGCTTGGTCGCCGTGGCGACCGTCGGCATGCATTACGCCAGATGTCATTTTTCCACTGGGGTTCAAAGACATGGCCGCCAGCGGCTGCGGCCATGCCACCCCGAATTCCTGCGACACGTTCAATCTTAGCCTGCGTCGACCAATTGCAGGCTGTTGCCGAATCGAGCCGTTACAAGTCTGCGCAGGTTCTGGGCTTCGACGCTCATTTGGCCGCCCTTTTCGCCGAGCAGTTCTTCCGCGTCGCGCTGGGCCATGCGCAACAGGTCGCCATCCTTCAGCAGGTCGGCTGCGCGGAACTCAGGCAGTCCATGCTGTCGCGTGCCGAGCATTTCACCGGGGCCGCGCAGGCGCAGATCCTCCTCGGCGATCTTGAAACCGTCATCCGTCGCAGTCATGACCCGCAGTCGCTCCAGCGCCGGGCCGCCGTTGCTTGCGGTGAGCAGCAGGCAATGCCCCGCCTTTCCGCCGCGACCGATGCGTCCGCGAAGCTGGTGCAACTGCGAAAGCCCGAATCGCTCAGCGTGCTCGATCACCATGACCGTCGCATTGGGCACGTCGATGCCGACTTCGATGACCGTGGTGCTGACCAGCACATCGATCTTGCCGGCGGCGAACTCGGCCATCGCGGTCTGACGGGCGTCGGCGCTCATGCGTCCGTGCAGCAGCCCGACGCGGCGATCGCGCAGCACGGTGGACGCGAGCCGTTCATACTCCGACGTCGCGGCGCGAAGGTCCATCGTCTCCGACTCGTCCACCAGGGGATACACGACGTAGGCCTGCTCGCCGGCGGTGATGCGCTCGCGGACGAAGGTCCACGCCTTGTCATGCTCGCCGGGCCGCAGCAGGCGCGTCAGTTTCTTCGGGCGACCCGGCGGCAGGGCGTCGATCGTGGTCACGTCGAGGTCGCCGAAGACGGTCATGGCCAGGGTGCGCGGGATCGGCGTGGCGCTCATCACCAGGTAATGCGGCGTCGCGCCCTTGCTGCGAATGACCGCGCGCTGGCGGACGCCGAAGCGATGCTGCTCATCGACGATGACGAGGGCGAGCCGGTCGAAAATGACATCCGGCTCGATCAGTGCCTGCGTGCCGATGACCAGGTCGAGCGAACCGGCGGCGATCTCGGCGATCAACTCGCGGCGCTGCTTCGCGCCGATGCCGCCGCGGAGGTATCCGATGCGCACGCGGCTGCCGGTCAGTCGGCGGGCCACTTCACGATGGTGCTGCTCGGCGAGCAATTCGGTGGGGGCCATGATCGCGGCCTGCTGCTTGCCGGCAATTGCGGCGAGAGCGGCGTACAACGCGACGGCCGTCTTTCCGCAGCCGACATCGCCCTGCAGCAGGCGATTCATGGGACGCGGCTGGGCCAGATCATTGCGAATGGCCGTGACGGCGCGGTCTTGAGCGGCGGTAAATGCAAATGGGAACCGGGCCCGAATGCGGCGATCGACTTCTTCGCTGGCCATGATCGCAGGGGCCGTGCCCGCGCGCCGCGCCCGGCGGGCCATGCAGGTCGCCATCTGCAATTGCAGAAACTCATCGTAAGCGAGTCTCCGGCGAGCAGGCTCGGTCTGCTCGTCAGACTTGGGCCGATGGATCGCCTCAATGGCTGCGCGCCTTGCCATCAACTTGCGCTTGGCGAGAAACGCCGCGTCGTGCCATTCGGTCACCAGCGGCAGAAGTCGCGGCAGGGCAGCTTGAACCAGCTTGGCGATCGAGCGGCTGTTGATCGCGGCGCAGGCCGGATAGACCGCGTCGAATTCGGGATCGGCCGATTCATCGACCGGCTGGGCATCTTCATCGAGGAACTCAATGCGCGGATTGGCGAATTGAGGAAGCTGTCGATATTGCGACACCTTGCCGGTCACGCGGACATTTGCGCCCGGCTGCAGCTTGTCGCGCATCCAGCCGGCGTTGAACCAGGTGAGGCTGCACCGACCGGTGTTGTCGGTGAGCGTTGCGGAGACCGATCGTCCACGGCGGCCAAATTGAAAGCGCACGGCGGTCAACTGCCCGACAATGGTCGCGGTCATGCCCTCGTCGAGGTTTTCGATGGTCCGTTGCTCGCGGCGTTCATAGCGCGCCGGATAGTGCTGCAGGAGATCGCCGGCGGTGCGGATGCCGAGCTGCTCCAGTGCCTTGGCCCGATTCGGCCCGACGCCGGACAGGAATTGCACGGGGTCTTCGAGTGTCAATGTTCGGGGGAGGGATCGTCGCGCGGGGGGATGATCAGCCGGATGCCCACCGGCAGATCCGACGGATCGGCGATTCGATTTTTGTTGGCGTAGTAAATCTTCTGCCACAGTCTGCCGTCGCCGTAATAGATGGTCGCCAGCCGGTAAAGGGTTTCACGCGGCCCCACGGTGTGGGTGCGAAAGCCGGCGGAGAGCGAGGCATCGGCCTCGGCGGGCGCCGTGGTGGCGGCGATGTCCTTGTTCTTCTTGGAGCAACCCGCATCGACACAGGTTAGCGCCAGAGCCGCAACGCACCATCCCGCCAGTCGTAGCCCTCGTTGACCCATCTGGATAATCGCCCACTCGCCTTCCGTCAGGGCATTGTGCAACCACGCCCGAGGCAGTGTCAATTTGACCCGAGCCGGAGCAGTTGGTTTGACGGCAATTGCTGCGCCTTCGACAATTGGGCGGCGGCAACGGGTGGTACTGCAAAACTCAGCGGTGCGAGCGCGGAACACCCCAAAACGCGGAACGCGGAAGTCGGAACGCGGAACATTGGGCTCCGAATTCCGCGTTCCGCGTTCGCCCTTCCGTGTTCAGGCGCTGACCCGGTCGAGGGGCGATCAAAAACGCATCGATCAATAAAGGAAACCTATGTCCCTCCTCGTCACTGGAACAATCGGCATCGACTCCGTGGAAAGCCCGCATGGCAAGGCGGTCGATGTGCTGGGCGGTTCAGCCCTTTACTTTGCATACGCCGCGAGCCTGATCGGCCCGGTGCGGCTGGTCGGCGTGGTGGGTGAGGATTTCCCGAGCGAGCATGTCGATCTGCTCAAGCAGCGGCCGATCGACCTGGCCGGGCTGGAGGTCCGCAAGGGCTCCAAGACCTTCCGCTGGCAGGGCAAATACACACCCGATATGAACGACCGCGAGACGCTGGGGACGCAGCTCAACGTGATCGCCGAGGCCGCGCCCAAGATCCCCGAGAAATTCCGCGATTCCAAGTTTGTCTTTCTGGCCAACACCCATCCGGCGATTCAGCGACAGTTCATCGACGAGCTGTCGGGGCCGAAACTGATCGTCTGCGACACGATGGACCTGTGGATCAACAATTTCCGCGACGACCTGGTGAAGACGCTCTCGTGCGTGAACGGAGTGGTGCTCAACGACGCCGAGGCGCGGATGCTGACCGGTCGCTCGCACCTTATCGCCGCGGCGCGATCCGTGCTGGAGCTGGGGCCGGATTTCGTGATCGTCAAGAAAGGCGAGCACGGATCGATTCTCTGCGCCGGGGAGGATGTGTTCCTGGTGCCGGGCTTCCCCACGCTGGACGTGCGCGACCCCACCGGGGCGGGCGACAGCTTTGCCGGCGGCATGATGGCCTATCTGGCCAAGCACGATCGCAGCGACATTGCGGCGATTCGTTATGCCATTGCGGTCGGCACCTGCGTGGCTTCAATCGCGATCGAGGGCTTTTCGCTGGATTCGCTCACCAATGCGAGCAGCGACACCGTGGCGTCGCGCATGGTTCGGCTGCGCGCGAGCACGCATTTTGATGTGGAGTAGTCGGCATCAAGGCCAAGTTTTGGTCACTGTCAACCACTTAAGGTCGCTGCATTGACATACGATCCCTTTTTCATACCGCATGCGATCTACGTACGATGTTGGGTTTGACGAATAGACAGACAGCCCCAACTGAAGTGTGACGGCAATTCGGCCAATCGGGAGATACTTGAAGGGCGGCGTTTCGAAGGGAATATCCAGAGGTTTGGATTCATAGAAATCACCGGGCTCTCCGGTGTTTCCGCCAAATTCGACAGTAATTGTGTTTTTCTCTCCAGGCGATAACTTCTTGAATTGCCGGGTACCAGAATCCGCATAAAGTACACATCCATCATGCCCAAACGTAATGCACTTCTCTGAGTCGACTCGCCATATCCGAATGCACTCCATGACATTTCGCGGCAACCTTTGGTCGTCAAAGTAATATGGTTGCGTCGAAGAGTTCGTCAGCGTAACCGTGGCGGTTACGCCGCCATTGCCATTAATACTCACACTGTCCAACGATGCAGAGAATCGAGGGTAGTTGTCTTCAGGAAACAACAGTTTGGCGGGAATAGTTGCAGCAGTTTGACCTGATGTTGCCTTCTTAGGGCTGCCGGTTTGAATTAGCGGAGTCAATACAATGAGAACCAATAGGCTGCATATTCCCTTGCTCATTGGTGACTCCTGGAAGTGCCGCACGCGTTAAGGTCGGCCGCGCACCGGACGCGCTGTCTTGGGATCTTCCTTGCCCGGAATCTTCACCAGAAACGACTGATTCGCCGATCGGCCGCCGGGCGAAATCTGCTTGCCCGTCTTGTCGTACGAGGGGCCGGTGGTGCGCCACACCTTGTGGCCGTTTTCGAGGTTGAAGCCCAGTTCGCCCTTGGATTGCAGCCGCAGGACGGCATCGCTGTAACGCTGCGAGCCCTTGGCGTCCTTGATCAGGGCGTCGGGGCCGAAAGTTCCGACACAAATGTCGCTGGTCTGCTTGTCGGGGTCGTGATAGTAATAGGCCTCATAGCCGTCCTGCCGCAGGGCGCGGACCCATTCGACCGCCGCCGTTTTGTAATCCCGGAATTCCGACGTCGGGTAAGTTGCGCCGACGTGAAGCGTGTAGAAGCCCTTGGCCGTTCGCAGATCCCATTCCGGCGGGCCGACGTCCTCGGTCGGCATGGCCATGGTCCGGGCGGTGAGGAATGGATGCACTTCGCCCGAGGCGAGCTGCTTGATGAATTTGAGATCGTTTTGAATCTGTGTGTTCTTCTGCTCAACAAGGACTTCGTTTCCGCTTCCGCGGACGTACTTCAATTCATACTGTCCGTAGATCACGCGACTGCGGTCTTTTTCCTTCAGAATGGAGACTAGGTTGGGCTTCAGCTCGCGCACCTTGCGAAGGCTCTTGGCGTAGGTTTCGGCATCGGAGGCGTGATCGCGTCCGGTGCATACGCGGCACTCGATGGTCCATAACTCCTTGTCGCCGGCCTTGCGCGGAGCCTGCACCAGCGGGGCGTCCGTTTTGTCCTTTTTCTTGAAGAGGTTCCAGCGATCGTTCTTCTCGTCGTCGGCACGGGCCGGCGATGTGAGGGCGGCATTCATCGCAATGCCAAGCGACAACGTCCACGACAGAATTGCGAGTGACTTCGACATAAAGTTTGCAACCTTGCTTGCGGCTGGCGTGCTCTTCTATCCGCGTATCGATTTGAGCGGCTTCTTCAGCGCCGCCTTCTGCATCTTCAGGATTTCGCCGATACCCTTCTTCGCGGCCGACACGATGCGACGCATGTCGCGATCGGCGAACGTGCCGCCCTCGGCCGCGCCTTGAAGCTCGACAAACCGTCCGGAGCCGGTCATGACCACGTTAAAATCGACACCGGCATCCTTATCTTCATCATAGCACAGGTCGAGCAGCACGCGTCCTCCGCACAGGCCGACGCTGATCGCCGCGACGCCGTCATCGATGGGATTCGCGGTAATCAGCCCCTTTTTTCTCAGACCAGCCACGGCGTCGCAGAGGGCAATGTAGCCGCCATTGATGGCCGCGGTGCGAGTGCCGCCGTCGGCCTCGATCACGACGCAGGCGAGCCAGATCGAGCGCGGGCCCAGCTTCTTCATGTCCACCACGGCGCGGAGGCAGCGTCCGATGAGCCGCTGGATCTCCTGGGTGCGTCCGTCGATCTTGCCGTCGCGGTTGCGCTTGCGGCGCTCGTTGGTGGCGGCGGGGAGCATTTCATATTCAGCGCTGACCCAGCCGAGTCCCGCCGCCTCGCGCCACTTGGGCACGGTCTCATCGACGCTGGCAGTGCAGAGCACGCGCGTGCGACCGGTCTCGATCAGCACGCTGCCGGCGGCGCTGCGGGTGAAACCGCGGGTGATCTTGACGGGTCGAAGCTGGTCGGCGCGGCGGCCGTCGATGCGGGTGTTCTTGCTCATGCGGTCCTCAATTGCGGGTTACGACGTCCACGATGCTGGTGAGCGCCTGTCGATATCGCTCGATCGCCTGATCGTCACGCGACGTCAACGTGAACGCTCGCGTCGTTTCGCCTTCGGCCGTCATGTGAATCCACAATGCGGCGTCGGGCATCGATCCGGGCGATCGATCGGCCCATTCGACGATCACGACGGCCGCTCCGGTGCACATCTCCTCGAAGCCCAGCGACGACAACTCGGAACCAGGCGGCAGGCGATACAGATCGAGATGATACACCGGGCAGCGTCCGGCGTACTGGTTGATCAAGACAAACGTAGGACTGTTGACCGCGCGTTCATCAGCGACGCCCAGGCCGATGGCGAGGCCCTTGGCCAGGCGGGTCTTGCCCGCGCCGAGTTCGCCGCACAGGGCGAGAATATCGCCGGGGTGCAGCGCGCCTCCGATGGCGCCGCCTATTGAGCGGGTTTGAGATTCAGAATTGGATGAGAACTCCAGTTTCATCCGCAATCATCCCAGCACATGCTGCCAGCCAAGCGGACTGATCTTCTTACGGCGGAAGTTGCTCCACAGCCACAGACCCTTCTGCTTGACGGCCCGCCCGATGACATAGCACCCGCGTCGATCAATCTTCCTCGGATCAGGGGCACATGCCAGCAGCAATTCGAAATCCTCTCCGTCGTGAAGCACGTGCTCCACCGGCGTTTGCGGGCCATTGGCGGAATTCGCCGCGTGGCTCGCTATGTACTCCAGCGCTTCCGATACCAACTCGATGCCGCAGCCCGATGCTTCGACCATGCGGGCCGCGTCGATTGAGAGTCCGTCGGACAGGTCCATCATGGCATGCAAGTCATCCCCGAGCCGCGTGGCCAGTTCACGGGCTTCATGGACGCGCGGTTCGAACGTCAGGTGGTGTCCGGCGATACTGCCGCCGAGCAATCCGGTAACGCAGATGGCATCGCCCGGGCGCATCCCGTCGCGGCGCACGGGTTCGATTCCGGGCCACGGCTCAGCGATAACGGTCACGTCGATCACCAGGCCGCCATTCCAACTGTTGGTGTCGCCCCCGACAATGCGACAGCCATATTTTTGGGCGAGCGGCTCCATGCCGAGATAAAGGCCCTTCGCTTTTGCGATGCTCCACGACTTAGGCAGGGCCAGACTCACGACCGCCCAGCGCGGACGCACTGCCATGGCCGCGCAATCCGACAGGCACACGGCGAGGGCCTTGCGTCCGATCTGTTTGGGTGAGTGGACCGAGGCATCGAAATCGACCCCGTCCATGAGCATGTCGGAGGTAATGAGGACTCGGCCGTCTTTTCGCGTGCGCGGCCCGGCAATGCCGGCGCGCAGGATGGCCATGTCGTCGCCAATGCCGAGTTCGACGCCGGCGCGGCGCAGTTCGGTCTCGCGCGCATAGCGCGCCGCCAGCCAGGATACAAATGCCCGCTCGCCGGAAGCCATGTGCACATGGTAAGCGACGATTCAGCAACCCGAACTGAACAGAGCCGGGCTGTCCTCAGCCCGGTGAGCATCGCGACTAAATCCCTGGGTGTGGTGCCTGCAAATACGGCAGCACTCCCGCGTTCACCGGCGTAAGGACACGCCGGCTCTGCTCGGGTTCCATTGGTCCGCCGACGCGCCTAAGATTCCGCACCGAGAGCAATCGAGGTGTCGCATATGTCCAAGTTTTCAGCCATCGTTCTCGCCGCCGGGTCGGGTCAGCGCTTTGGCGGACGCGAAAACAAGATCTTCGCCGTGCTTGACGGTCAGCCCCTTTTCCTCCGCGCATTGCAGCTCTTCGTGAACCGCGAAGACGTCTGCCAGACGCTGCTGGTGGTGTCGCCGGCTGACATGCCGGTGATGAAGGAAAAGTACGGCCCGAATCTCGGCTTCATGGGCGTGACGCTGGTGCAGGGTGGCAATGAACGAAACGATTCAGTCGCCAACGGACTGGCGGCGGTGGCCGTCGAGGCCGAGTTCGTGGCGGTGCACGACGCCGCGCGGGTCTGCGTGGCCGAAGCATGGATTGACGCGGTTTTCGACGCCGCTCGAAAAAGCGACGCGGCCATTCCCGCGATTCCAGTTACGTCGGCGCTCAAGCGCATGAAGCCCGACAAGACGCTCGGCGAATCGGTTCCGCGCGAGGGGCTGTACATGGTCCAGACGCCGCAGGTGTTTCGTAAGACCGTGCTGCGCAAGGCCTATGACGGCAAGCAGGGCATCGCCGGCATGGACGAAGGCCCGT
>CAYXEY010000187.1:0-8956 GCA_964464105.1 uncultured Planctomycetaceae bacterium | reverse complement strand
AGCACCGCATACGTCGTGACCGGATGTCCGCGCTTGGCGCCGTATTCGAGGATGAACCCGCCTGCGAGTACGCCCGCGAGGGTGCAGGCCTGCATGACGCGGGTGCGAATGGCGAAGAAGTTGGCCCGCAGGGTGGGGGCGATGACGCGGCCCATCCAGGTGTTCCAGGCGGTGCCCGCGGCCATGCCTCCGGCCCAGTAGAGCGAGGCGAGTGCGAAAATGACGATTGTCGGGATATTGCCGGTGATCGCGGCGATGGTGAGCGGGACGAAGCTCAGGGCCTGTCCGACGACGCATGCAATGACCCATCTTCGATGGGAATTGATGAACCCCACTGCGCGAGGTGAGATCATTTGCAGGATGGCGCCGGCGAGCTGCGGCACCGTGGTCACGAGTCCCGAGGCCACCTGGTTGCCGGCCACGGCCAGCACGAATGCCGAGAGGTAGGTCTCGCCGATGCCGACCATGGTGCTGAAGCATCCGCCATCGATGATGCTGTAGCGGAGGTTGCGTCGCAGGCGGGGTCGGGTGGTTCGGTCAAACATGTCGGGCGGAAATGAGACTGCCGAAGGCCGGGTGTGTCAATCGGCGGGGGAGGGCGAAGGGCAGTGCGCGAGAATGCCGCGTGATTGGCGGGCATGTAGCGGCGTTAATCCGGGCGAGCACACTCATTTATTCTGCCATCATGCCGCGGTGCGGCGCGGGCGAAGTACGCACGCGGGCGCGGTGCATGGCAATGCACGGCGGCATCGCATAAAATGGGGATCGAGCAGCACGCGCCGCCGTAGCTCAGTTGGTAGAGCAGCGGTTTTGTAAACCGCAGGTCACCGGTCCGAGTCCGGTCGGCGGCTATTCCCCCTTTGTCGCATTATGTCGCACGATGTCGCTTTGCCCCGCTGTTTGCAGGGGTCCGGCGCTATCGTCGGCATCTAGCGCCCTGTCGCCATCCATGCGGGGCACCGCACGCAATCGCACGGCTTCGCGCCCCAACTGCTGGGGTATCTGCTGGGGTTTCTGCGGGGGTCTATCCGTCGTCATTGGCCGATTATCCATCGATCCGGTCGCTCGCAACTCCGACCGTTGCTCTTCCGGGTTGCCGCCACCCAGGTCGGGCAGGGCATTTAACGCGCTCGCCAGATCGTGAACGCCCAGCCGGGTGTAAACATTCATGGTCAGCTTGGGGTCGCTGTGCCGGGCCAGCTCCTGCGCGGTCTTGACCGAGATTCCCGACATGACCAGCAACGTGATGTAGGACGCCCGCAGAGCGTGGAAATCAGCCACGCGGCCTGCCGAATCGACAACCACAAGGAAATCCGATGCCAGCCGCTCCCGACGCTCTGAACGGCCCATAGCCTCTTTAATCCACGTTGCACGTGCTCGCCGGAGGTCCGCACGGATCATGTCCGCAGTACGATCGGGCACGCGAGCGAACAGCTTGTCATCGGTTGGACGATTGCCGATCCAGGCACGCAGCGCTTCGCCTAGCTCCGGTCTGATCGGTTGGCGGTCTTCACGCCGCCGCTTGCTGTGTGAGGCCCCGGAGCACGATGCAAGGCGAATCGGTATCGAGCTGCACGGCCCCGCAGGTCAGGCTGCGCAGCTCCGCCGCCCGAAAGCCCGTGCCCGCCGCTACGCGATAGATCATCGCCCGATCATGTCCAGTCGCGCCGCACCACGTCGGCCCGCGTCGCGCCGCCTCGGTCAGGCGGGCCAGCTCCGCCGCGTCCAATGCCCGGCGCTCATATCGCACGTCGGTATCGGCATTGAATCCCGGCAGGTGGGCCAAGGGATCATCGCGTAGCCGGCCATCGCGCTTCAGCCAGCGGGCGAATTGTTTGATCGCCCGCATGTAGTGGTGGCACGTCCGCAGACTTGTCCCGCGGGTGTGCAGATCGCCGATCGCAGTTTGTACGGACGAAGCGGATAGAGCGCTGATTCGCTCCGCACCGATCGCCGTAAGGATCACCCCGACGCGCTTCCGTAGCGCTTTGATTTGCTTTGAAGTCACGCGGCGAGCTGTCAGAGCCGCCAGCCACTCCGACACGTGCTCGGATAGAGGGCGTCGCTCAGCAGCGGAGTATTTGTCATCACGAGCGTCAATCACGCCGTCACGCCGCAGAGCCGCGTCGGCAACGCGCTTAGAAAGAATGCGCTCCGCCGCCGCCTTGTCGGTGGTTCGGGTCGAAGCTTCGCGGCGTCGGCCCTCGTGGTCGTACCATGCAGTAATCCACGATCCGCGCCCACCCCGCTTGAACAGAGTTCCTGTCCCGTGCGGCCGTTGTCGATTGCGTGCCATGTCAGCGCCTCTTCTTTTCGATTGGCTCAAGAACCAGTTTGAATCCGAGCACGCGGGCGATTCTCTCAGCAGTGGAGACATTCAGGCCGCCGCCGTCGAACCACTTCTGGACAGCTGAAATTTGTACGCCGGTGTTCTTGGCGAGACGGTATGCAGTCATCTTTGACCGTCGTGCTTCGGCTCGGAGTTTCTCGACGATATCCATTTGGAATTTACTATAACACTTTGGTGTCATAATATCAAGGCGTTTCGACGCATGCGAATCGCCCGGCTCGCGGCCCGCCGCAACCGTGTGGCGTGAGGTCGGGATCCAACCTGATCCATGCCTTTCGCTTCGCCTTCAGATCGGTGTCTTCGACGACCTGAGCCCAGATGATCGGCCCGCGGCAGCGCTTGCAGGGTCGGCATCCGCGCTCGTCGGCTTTCCGCCAGCGGACGGGGCGTCCATCCTCCGTAATCGGCTCGGCATTGACTCGCATGCGGGGCGAAGGGGAACGGGACGTGTCTAAGGGTTGTGAAGCGCGGCCCTATCAGCCTCATGCAGAGCCCCAACAAAGCGATCCAGATCGACGGCCTTGATGCAGATTCGCCGGCCGCATCGCTGATAGGGAATGGACACGCCTCGAATGCCGATCAGGCACCATCGGAGAATGGTGCTGCCGCTGGGCGTATGGCCGGTCAGCTCGCCGATGCGGCGAGCCGATGCAGCCAGGTTGAGTCCTTCGGTTCTGTCTGTGATCTGTGAAGAGTTGCCGATCATGTGCTTCTCCAACCGTGTTCATGAATCGAACACACGGAGTGTTTAGCACAGACGACAAGAGTGGTTCAAGAGCAAAGCGTCAAATGTAGTGATATTTTGAATCGCGGAATTTCGATTTTCGAAGTTCCAAATTTCCAAAGTTCTACTTTGGCGGACGAATGCCTTGTGTTTTCCATTCACCGCAGCGAGTTTTGGTGGCTCCTCTGGCATGCTCAGAGCCATACTCAACAAGCTTCTCGACATGTTCCCATGGGAACGGCTTACCAAAATCTCTCGCCGGCAATTCGAGCGCTACCGCCCAATTCCCAATAGTTTCTGAAGAGCACCCGATTCGATTTGCGATTTCATCGGGCATCATGCCCTCGGGGTGTGTCACAAGTGCGTTGGCCTGTGGGAAGTGCGGAGATAAAGTAAACGACGGCGAATTCGCGTACGGAAGAAGATCGTCAATTGCATCAACTATCGCACCGATTATTAAGTCCTTTTGCTCGTTCTCGGATTCGCCTTGCATGGACGGCTTATCCCAAAAACTCAACGGAGCTTTATGTAGTGCTACGTCTAAATTTCCCAATAGGCTGAGAATGGCTTGCGTCTCCGCACCCCGATTGTGTGCCTCGCGGACCGCGGCTTGCCGCATATTCCATACGACGCGCTGATCCTCCTCCTCGTATTTCAGTCCATCCTGCTCCACCGCATCCTTGTGGTCCATGTCTTTAGGGTCAAAGTTGTTAAGCATTAGAAACAACCGCTGTTGAGCGTCTTCAATATAAGCCCCCAAAGGGGATAAACCGGCCATCTCTGCGGCCCTTGTCTCGGCGCGCTCTGCGGCATGAAAGACAACGTCGGCGAACGGCGGCCTTCGGTTTCCCGTGATGTGGTCATTTGAAGGCCTCGGCGCACGGGCGAGAATTTCCGTTACCCGTTGGCGCACGTTCGCAGCGCCGGTGAATACACGACTAAATGAACGAATGCGGCTGCGGAATCTGACGACATTGGCAAAAGTCCTACGTTTGCGCCGTTGTTCGCGTGCATCCAATTTGCTACTTTGCGTGTTCAGATTTGACCCTTCCGGACGGCGTCGGCAACTACGGATTTAACTCGCACGCCGATGTCGACCACGGCCCCCGGTTTCATCCCCGGGGGCCGCTTTTTGTTATTGCAACTACGGGGGAGCGACACGGCTATCGTCGGCTCTTGGCCGCCTCATACATCTCGCGAATCGACCTACGCTTTCGAGGACCCTCGCCACCTTTGACTGTAACCCCGAGCATCGACGCGGCGACCGCGTTTCCCACCAGTGCGTCGAATCCTTCGTTGTCACGATTGGGAAGGGCGACCCATTGGTCAACTACACGCCCGCGGCCGGTCGTCGGAATCGGCGACTCGGCGGTGAGATGATCGACGAGCAGTTGGTGGGGCGCTGCCTGGCTGCCGAAGAGTGTTATCGAGCCGGGGTCGCCCATGGCGGCCGACACGCGGGCTGCCACGAATGTCTTCCAGTGGTTCGTGTCATAGAGGATGTGTCGTCCGCCACCGGTCTGTGAAGGGCGCTCCAGCCAGTTGTCGCCCCGGCGCTCGCCTGCCTTCAGCGGCCATTCCGTCATGGGGGAACCGGCGGCATTGATGCCGCGGCCGAACGACGGCATGAGCACCGGCGCGTATTTGGATTGCCGGCAGAAGCGGAGCACGGTGGATGACGACTTGCCCCAGCCCGCGTCGATCAACACCTTGCCGATGCGCATGACGGATCCATCATCGCGCTTCCACTCGCGCCCCACGACGCTGTCGCACAGGCGCTCCAGGCCGGCATAAATGGCCCCTTCGTACCCGGCGCCGGCGGCAGCCTGGGCCAGTGTCCGCTTGGCGTTGGTCTTGGTGTAGTAGCTGACCCGCTGATCGGGCTCGGTGCCATAGTCGAGGATGGCCCCGGTGAAATGCGGCTCCCACGCAACAACCATCCACCAGAGATAGGCGTCCTGGACGTCGATGAAGGCCGTCAGGTGAATCGATCCGCTGGGCGGCACCCCGCGCTTATGGTTGTTGAGCTTCTTCAGGATGATGTCCGCGGTGAGCGCGCTGGCGCTGTTGTCGAGGTCGGGAAGCGGTTCGTTCTGATATTCCGCGAAGAACTCCCGATCCCCACGCTCGATGCGAATGTTCATGGCCGACTGGATGGCGGAGAGTTCGTTGGCGAGGAACCGCTCCGGCCAGCACGTCCATGCCCGGCTCGATCTTCGCAATGCTGAGCATCTTCTCAATGACAGCGTCCGGCGTGGGGAAGAACCCCGGGATCTTCACAAACCGAATCTTCTCTTCCAGTTCGGCAATCTTGACCGCCGCCGCCCGATCGGCGTCGCGAGCGCCGTACTGCTTATCGGTGTGGGCTGCGACGAACTCCCGCAGCTTCACGGCCAGCTCGCTCTCGTCCTGGTACTTGTCCGACTCGCAGACGTGGTAGTAGCCATGCGACTCGCTCCGCTTGGACACCAGCGGTCCGATGACCGAGCGGGTCCGCAGGTGCTTGAACTCGTCCGGCATGTCCCCGCACTGCCAGCGATCGGCGAGGCATTCCATCGTCCGCCGGATACGCTCAAGGTTCGTCGCATCGAACCGGCGGCCCATGGCTTCGCGCTGGCGCTTTCGCATCAATGGCATGACCACATCAATTGCTCTTCCAGAGTTTGACGGGTCCCTGAAAGGTGAGTCTATTCACGAGCTCTATCAACGACAATTTGGTGGGGGCGGAATACCTGAGGCTAAGGTTCATGCAGCGAAGTTTCTAGGGGATCGGATCGAATTCAATCCGCAACCTGTTAACTTCGAGAGGCTTTGGTTTGAACCGGATGCTGATTCGCATTGAGGCTCACGGCCTACGACTTACGTCTTCTCTCGATTCGAGGTTTATTTGAAGCGCTGGCCCACGCGGGTCAAGCCGCCATTCAAGACCAAGGCCCAATACGCTGCGCAGCTTGCGGCTCATACCAAGGAGCTCGATGGGCTACAGCGATTGCTGTATGCTGCTGATCTTTAAGGCCATGGATGCCGCCGGGAAGGATGGGGCGAATAGCGGACGACTTTCGTCAAAACCGGGAAAGGCCATAAGCCTTGGGCCGTAAGCCATAAGCCGGATTTGTCTTGGATCGCCCCCCCTCTCCTGGCTAGGAGAGGGCTGGGGAGAGGTCGATGCGCAGCGCGCCGTTAGAAGTAGAAAGAGGCCGAGGCCTAAAAAGGCATGCGAAGTCAAACTAAGAACGCGGCCGCGCAAGACCTGCGTTGAATTATGAGGCCTAATCAATCATTGATCATCCATGATCAATCGCTGATCAAGGGTAAACGACCATTGATTAAGGGCAATCGCTGACAGATGTTATGCGATTGAGCAGAGAATGGAGATCACTGAAATTTCAACGAGGCGCGAAGGAATCGGTGATGAGTGGCTTTTGAGGCCTCAACGAGCTATTGCGGCGCATTCGGTAACGGTGGGAACTCCGGTACGACATTGGGCCAAGTAACAATTCCACGCGTAGGTCTTCCAGGATCCGAGCTCGCCTCTGGAAGCCCATCAAAAACTAAAGCGCCGCCTACGATTCGAAAGTCGCTTGTCATTTCAAGGGTAAACAGCCCCAACCCCAAATCACACCGATCTGCTGGACCAGGCCAAGGCGGTGAGTAAGAGTGACACGAAGCAGGAAACCTCGAAACAACCATCTGATCAATTATCGAAGTCTGACCATCTTCATAATTAGACGTATATCGCTTTTGCATTGGCGCATTTATTCGAAATTTCAGCCGCATCTTGCGCTCTGAATCTGTACTCTCTTCCACCAGGCGCGCCGTCGCGAGTACCCCAGTACCAGAAGTACTGCAAGAGTTCACCGGGATGCTTCCACCAATTAGTTCGATTGATTGCGATAAAAGATGATTTTGTCCATCTCCGGGGTCGGGATTGTATGTACGCGTAGTCGAGCCTGTCCCGGAGACTAGGCCTATTGTATAGCCGATCAGAAACAGGTCGGAATCATTCATGTTATCATGGCTCGCGCCGTGCGGCGCTTCCCTGAATTTATTTAGACATCCCAGGATATTAACCGATGTATTAATCTCTATTCGGCCTTCGCCTGCGGGAGGAAACTGGTTACCGGAAAGATCATAATATTCTTCACCTTGAAAGTTGATGGTCCATCTCGTGATCTGAACGACGTTGCTCTTTCGGGCTCCAATTTGTACCCAAAGATGCCCAACCGATCCGGAACCATCCGCCGCTAGGAGTCTAAGACTGATCTGAGTCTCACCCCAAGAATAAACAGGCACCTCGACGCCTCCGGTCAAATCAGCATTGCTGCTTATGAATACTTGCCCAGCCTCTGAACCAAATTGGCCCTTGATTCTTGTGTACGGAGTCCACCCGGCAGAGTTGGTGCAGGCGTACTCGTAATCAGCAATCGACATTCCGGCAATGCTCGGCAATGCAAACGTTTCGACAGACCCAGTTTTCAATGTTGTTGTTAGAAAAGCGCTCGTTGGCTTGTAATAATCTAAGCGAAAAGGGCGACGAGGGGGATCTATCACGCCCATATCCTGGACGATCGATCGAATACCAAATGGCCGCTGAGGAGCGCTTTCTGGGAATAAATCGGGGGCAGATCCGTTAATTGCCAATACCCGATCAAATAGAAAACGGGCCGCTCTAGCGGCAACCCTATCACCTACAATCGCCGTCCACCCAACATAAGATTCACACCCATTATTGAGAAATGCGTTGACAAAACTCTCAGCCTGCTCTGAAGAGGACGAGCAAGCGTTAACAAACGAAAAGCTGCCAGATGCAAACTTAATGTACTTCTTAACAAACTTTGAGGTAAATCCGTAACGATATCGCACCGTGCAACCCGGTTTCTCTTCACTGACGCGGTCGTGAGCCACAACCATGAATGCTAATCGCCCTTCGCGAAGATCCTCTGAATACTCAATAGACCGAGAAGTTGACACATCGGTTGAACTAGCAACTGCGTACTCTAGGTTCGAATTCTTGTCGATCACTCTTGCACCATGTGAATGGATATAGAATATCCCAAGAGGATCGCTAAGTGATTTAAGAATGTCTACGCTAGCGTCTATTGGTGTCAATGCCGAAGTCTTATAGCCACGTCCGGCCAGCTGCGTCGCGATTACATCAGCAGTGGAACTGTAACAAGTACCCAATGTACTGCCGGAATAGATGCCCTCGCTAGAAGGGATTGGGCGAGGGACGCCGGACGTGTCATTAGCTGACTCAGAAAAGTCAAAGCTGTCCGCAAAGATTACTAGTGCTCCATCACGATAGTGTGCCCAAACATCTGTGCCTTCGATGCCTACGGCCGTGAAATCGATTTGCTGACTAAGGAAAGCAACGAGTGCCGCTTGTTTTTCAGTTAGAGTTCCGGGCGACTCCGCAAAGACCTTCGATGCCTCACCTATAGTCTGAAGTCGATGCTCTTCGTATTCAGCAGCTGTTGGAACTGGCAGTAGTTCGGCGCTTGGTTGCGACGTCAGAGAGGCGGAAACCGGAGGAGCTGGCGAGAACAATTGCCACAACTCTTGGCAACCGAAAAGTTGAACTAATGGGAATGTCAAAATGAGACTGAGCATTCGCAATCTTGTTTGAAGAGACGATCGGGACATGGTCACTAACCTCCGAGCGAGACTTTGATTACGTTATCTTACCGATTCTACCCTAAACAACGAAAGCTTCACCCCGACCTCTTCTTTAAGGGTGGGGACCAATGAGGACTAGTCCCCGTCATCCGCCGGTTATCCGAGTGATTCGAGGATCTTCCGGGCGGTTCTGCCGAGCAGGGAGGGGATGAAGTCCGGGGCGATTTCCACGAAGGGCTCCATCACGAACCGCCGCTCGTGCATCA